>DAOSDU010000008.1 GCA_035362715.1 Methanofastidiosum sp. | reverse complement strand
TCTTAGCTAATAGACATATCCATCTGTCTTTATATATAGTTGTTGTGTAAACCTTCATTTTTATGAAAAATTAAAGCCCAAATATAACTCAAATTTAAAAAATAAGGCCAATAAAGTTTCACATTGTTTTATTAGGCTTAAATTAATCTTAAAAATTAGAATAATTAAAAAATATAAGAAAAATTAAATTTTAATTTATACAACATTACTTTGGTTTACAGCACTCTGGCTTGTGTATTCTTGGCCCATTGTATCCAATTGGCCTTACACACCAGCTGGCAGAGATTACTGCACCAGCAAGCTTGTGGAATCCAAGTTGAGTCTTTCCAAAGTTGTTAGTTGCATCTTCTTCTAAAGCAATTCCTTCAACATCATTTCCGTTTGCAAACTCTAAAGCAGCCTTTTCCAAAGCGAGTTGAGCCTGTTCATCATTAACTGCATTTGCATATGCGTCTGCATCAGCACCGGCTATAGCGCCAATACCCATAGATGCGATCAATGCAACTGCAATAAACAAGGTAATAATCTTCTTCATAGTTTAACCTCCTTGTTAAGCTAATACTATTCCAATCGACCTTTATATATAGTTGTTGTGTAAACCGTCATTTTTCAAAATATTAAACCCTAGTTATGCCCCAGATTTTTAAAATAAGGCCAATGATGTTTCACAATGTTTTATTTAATCTAAATTCTCTTAAATACTTAAAAGCCTTAAATTATTTTATCTACAAATTAAAATAATCTGCAAAATCTCTTGAAAGGCACTTAAAATTAAAATAAGTTGAATACTCTTTAATTCAAAACAACTATTCTTGCACTAGACAATCCCTAATAAAACTTATATATCCTGAAAAGAATTAATATTCATGATTAATAAAAAATCCCTAACACTTGCTGTTTCGTTTATTATTATCTTAAGCATGATTACTTCTACTCCAATTTCAGCTCAGCAAGAAGTCTATGTAATCTCAAACAACATAGATGTCGTTGCAAAGCCTATATTAGAGGACTACTTCAGGGGATTTGGCCTGTTCCCGGAATTCTTAGCGCCTGATGATATCGGACAGATTAAAGGCGTTAAGCTAATCGTAATTCTTGGAGGTCCAGACGCCCCGCAAGGAACTGGAACTCTGGTAAGCCGCTACCTTGACTCGCTTGAAATAAACTTCATACGGCAGCCCGGGCAGAGATTCACCTTTATCAAATCTGACCCTTACGGCTATGCCGACAGGGTCATAGTAATTGCAGGATCTGAAAGAGAAAAAACATATGAAGAAATCTTTAACCTTGTGAACGGCTCTAATGTAAGTTTCCAGAATGAGATACAACAAGCCGCTGAGGGAAGGGTAAGCATAAAGGATCTCCCGTTGATACTTGCTGGCATATCCTATGACACAGAAACTGTCGATAACAATGGCCACATACAACTTTCAATCCAGAACTATGGCAAGGGCAAGGCAACTAACGTCATCGTTGAGATATCAAATGACTACTACTCCAATTTCACACTAGTTAGCACCGATCCTGCTGTAAAGGTCGAGGGCAACAAGTTCCTTTTAGGAGATATCGGCGGTGGCGAGAAGCTTGAATTTAATATCTATCTCAAGGCAAAGCTTAGCGGAGTTTATTCGGGCACCATTTCCTATAAACATGATGCAATTGACACATATGCAAGAATAAGGGACATCACAACAAGGGTGCCATAATCCCTATTTTTAGTTTTTAAGGTGAAAAAAAATGAAAAAAGAAAGTAAATTGATTTGCTTCTTTGTGGCGCTCGTTATTCTATCCTCTATTTTTAGCGGCTGTGTAAATCGTGGAACATCAACAATAAGCTATGAATCAACCCCCAAAAATATTCCTGAAACACCTACCACCAGCACGCCTGGCACAACTCCCCAAGAAGGCTCCCCGTACATACTTTCAGGTATATCTTATGACACAGAAACTGTTGATAAGAATAATCACATACAACTTTCCGTCCAGAACTATGGCAAGGGCAGGGCAACTAACGTTGCGATAGTGATTTCAAATGACTACTACTCTAATTTCTCCCTGCAAAGCGTTAATCCTAACCTAAGGGTAGAGGGCAACAGGTTCTATATCGGGGATATTGCCGCTGGCGAGAAGATTCAGGTAGATATTTATCTAAAGGCAAAGCAGAGTGGGGTTTACACAGGCACAATCTCATATACTTATGATGGGTTTGACGGGGCAGGGAAGATAAAGGATCTCACAACAAGAGTCCCATAATTCCTATTTTTCTCTTTTTCCAATAACCATTATCTTTAAATATGATTTTTATAACTTGATTTTACCAGTGGGGAGCGTGGGCACCGTGAAAAAAAGGGTATTTAATATAATATTACTATCATTATTCTTACTAAGCTTATTTGGAACTTTTGCAGTTTCTTCTGCAGATACGGTAGATATCACATTTTATAAAACTCAAGGGTGTGAGCTCTGTGGAGAGGCAAGGACAACCCTCAACAGATTGAATCAGACTGTATATAATGGAAAGCTAAACATCGTAGAAGTTGACGTTTATTCTTCTTCAGGATACGCCGAGTTTAAGAATAACGGATTTAGCATTACTCCTTCAGCAGTTATTAATGGGACTACAAAACTTGAAGGGATAAGCCAGTTTGACGAAGCATCTTTAAAAGTGCTGTTTGACTCTATACTTACCCCTCAGACACCCACAACTGAGACACCAACACAACCCGTCACAACACCAACTGACGGTGCAAAGACCATCAGATTCTTCTACGAGGAGCAGTGTGAATATTGCAAGGCATCAAAGGCAAAGATGTATGCCCTCATAGATGAAAAAGGATATGATATTCAGGTCGTTGAAGTTGATGTCTACACGCCTGCCGGTTACAAAGAGTTCTCAGAAGCAGGGTTTAAGATTGTCCCTGCAGTGATAGTCTGCGGAACAACAAAACTCGAAGGTGTAAATCAGGTAGACCCAGATATCCAAAAAGCAATTGAGGGATGTATTGCTGGAGAGCCTATTACAAACGGCGGCGGCGTTTCTTCAATTACTTTAATTGGGGCTCTTGGCGCAGGATTCTTTTCAAGCTTCTCGCCTTGCCTTCTCGCTGTTTTATCATTTATCATAGCCTACACCGCAGGTACAAGCAAGAAGTCAATTACAATATTACTAAAATCAATATTCTTTGGGCTTGGGATAACATTTTCTTATGTGCTTGTTGCAATAATGTTTCTTAAACTTGGACAGGCGATACCCGATGCCTATAAGTATCTAATATCATTATTTGGCGCCGTAATCACCTTTGTACTGGGATTAAATCTATTAAACAGCGGGTTTGATCTCGTTGAGCTTCCCATCACCACAAAGCACTTTGCCCAGAAGATGACCCATAAGTTTGCTCTCTCATATGGATTGCTCGGAGTCTTCATTTTAGGGATGATATTCTCTGTGATTAAACTGCCTTGCGCAGCGATTATACTTCCTCTTTTGATAGATGAGGCGGTAACAGGTTCAAACGCTTCAGCCTTCCTAAAAGTCACTTTTTACGGCCTTGGGGTTATTATACCATTCATTATAATAGGCGTTGTTGGCGCTTTTACAAAGAATGTTGCAAGGGATATGAGATGGGATCCAAAGGTCAGGTTCTTTGGATGGGTGGTAGTCGGGGCTATTGTCATTATCATATCATTCTGGCTCATCATTCAGGGATTTCAGGTCGTTGAGGCCGTCACCACAGAGTATATTTTATATACAATAATATCCTATGCAATTACAATGTTTATAGTAGGGTTTGCCTACGCTAAATGGAAGAAGGTAGATAAGGGTGACGACGGAAAGAAGGAAGTTCGAGCATATTAAAATATGCCTTGAAGAGGATGTTCAATCCAAGTACAACTACCTTCAAGACCTTTCTTTTGTCCACTCAGCGCTTCCTGAAATAAACTTTGACGATATAAATACAGAAATCAAGCTATTCGGTAAGCGCCTTTCCTTCCCTCTTTTTATCTCTGCCATGACGGGCGGGACTGAAGAGGCTTTGAAGATAAATAAAGCGCTTGCAAAGGCATGCCAGAAGACCCAAATAGGCATGGGGCTTGGAAGCCAGAGGGCGATGATTGAGGACCACTCGCTTACCTATACCTATGACATCAGAAAATACGCCAAAGACATACTTCTAATTGGGAACATCGGTCTCCCTCAGTTTGTGAAAGGCTACACCGATAAAGAAGCCAAATACGCAGTTCAAGAGATTAAGGCCGATATGCTTGCAGTCCACCTTAACAGTGTGCAGGAAGTATCCCAGCCGGAGGGGGACCTGTTCTTCAAAGACGGGCTCTCTATCCTAAAGCGCCTAAAAGAAAAACTTCCTTTTCCTTTGATAGTAAAGGAGACGGGAGCAGGCATATCCAAAGAAACAGCTGAAAAGTTGTCATTTCTTGATGGCGTCGATGTTGCAGGTACTGGTGGCACAAGCTGGAGTGCAGTTGAATACTACCGCAGCAATAATAACAAGGAAACAGTAAAGAAGCTATGGAACTGGGGCATACCAACGCCGCTTTCAATTGCCGAGTGCAGAACATCTGGCATCAAGACCATCATAGGCTCTGGAGGCGTCAGGACAGGATTTGACATTGCAAAGTGCATTTCACTTGGCGCTCAAGCATGCGGCATAGCTCTACCTTTTCTAAAGTTAGCCGTTGAAGAAAATGTTGAAGGATTGGTAGAAAAAATCGAGACAATCAAGAGAGAGTTTAAGATAGCGATGTTTTTGAACTCTTGCTCGTCTGTCTATGAGCTTAAGAGTAGGCCGCTATTCTTAACTGGCGAGCTATCGCAGCTTATGCAACAAAGGGGAATGGATTTCCACTATTTTAATTATCGTTAAGCAATAACTTTATATACTATTATGAATTAATGGTATTCATGAATATAAAGCAACTTTTGTGCATATTGGTATCCCTTTCATTTATTCTTACTATTCCCGTAGCGGCTGAGGTAGAACCCTTTACAATCAAGCACTATTTCAGGCATGATTACGGCACCGTTTCATCTTCCCTTGGCGATATAGATGGTGATGGGGAGCATGATGTGGTGCTATCAACTGATACTGGAGAAGTTAAAGCATACACGCTTTCCGGAGTATCCCTCTGGTCAAAGAGTTTCGACTCTCCTGCACGAAATCTTGCTGTTATCAGAAAAGGTGCAGAGCGATACGTCCTTTTTTATAATGATAAGGGATTTGTATACCTTCTTGATTCAAACGGCAACATCAAATGGCAGCTTTACTTTCCACAGACAAAACCCATAAATTCTGTCGTTGCATCTGACATAGACGGCGACAGGGCACCAGAAATTATAGTTGGATTTAAGGATGCATCTTTCTCTGTGTATACTATAAGCGGCACCCAGTGGAGAAAGGAAAATGATTTCTATAGCTTCTATGTCTTAAGATTATACACGGCAGAGTTTGCTGCAACTGAATATGATTCTTGGGATAGCTATCCCTTGGGCGTTAAAGTTGACCTCTCGTGGATATTTCCTGATGTCATAGCCTCCGGGGAAAGAGATCCAAACATCTATCTTTATGACCCAACCGGGAAGAAGGTGTGGCAGATAGAAAATGTCTACCCAATCGAGCATGTCTATTCAGGCGACATAAATAATGATCAGCAGATGGAAGTCATTACCGCCTCTTACAAATATCTCCAGGCCTTCGGATTAGAAGGAAAATTATGGCAAAATATCCTTGATTCCTACATCTATTCTTTTGGTGTCGGCGATACCAATAAGGATGGGAAGAAGGAAGTTGCAGCAGGCACAGTTGATGGATTTATTTACCTTTTTGATAGCAAAGGCCACGAAGTATGGAATGACCCGCAGTATGTTGGTAAGGATGTAAGGTATGTCACAATCGATGATTTTACAGGCGACGGCACTTCAGAAATACTTGTCGCAGCAGGCAAGTGGTCTTCATCAAAGCAGGAGATAGATGACGGCGCGTTCTACATATTCTCCTCTAGTGGGGAGAAGTTATCAGAGACAAAAGTTAATGGGCCGATTAAGACCATCTCAATCGTTGATATAGATTCTGACGGCTATAAAGACGTTATAGTCTGCAGTAACTATGTCTTTGTATTCAAAAACAATTTCCTGACAATATTTGCAGGAAGGCACTACGCAGAGGGAGAAAGGCTATTGCGTGCAGCTGAGTTTGATGGGTCCATAATTGAGTTTACCAAATCAAAGGAGCTCTATACTAAGCTTGGTGATACCGAGGCAGTTAAGAGATGTGAGAAAAATATCGCTACAGCCGTTGAGTACAAAGCACTAAATGCAGAAGCTATTGCGATATTTAACAGTGCAAATGCTGAGGTAAACAAGGGCGACTACCAGAAGGCGCTTGAACTTTTCATTCAGGCAAGAAAGATATTTGAAAAGGTAGGAAACAAGACGATGCTTGCAACAACTGACGCCATGATAGCCGAGACTTCATCAAAGATTCAGCCTGTACCAACGCAAACTTTACCTTTGAGCCCTACATTGATTCTTATACCAATTCTACTTGTCGTTGCATTTATTGGCGGCGCTTTAGGATTTATTCTAATTAGAAAGAGGAGAAATAAAAATAATTATATCTAAGATAAATAATATTTTTCTATTATTCTCCGCCAACAAGAGCCCTAGTTCTAATGTGGGGCCCGCCGTCATCAACTGGCACATACTGCCCCTTTCCGCAGCTTCCAGGATTTCCAATCTCAAAGTCCTTTCCGATTCCTTCTATGTTTCTCAGTATCTCTAAAGTATTTCCAGAAAGCGAGACATCCCTGTAAAGCTCTCCAAGCTCGCCATTTTTTATCTCATAGGCCTCTTCACATCCGAATGTGAACAATCCTTTTGCAGTATCTACCTGGCCACCCCTGCCACCCTTTACATAAAGGCCATCTTTAATGTCGATGAGCTCTTCAAAACTTTGATCGCCCTTCCCCATATAGACGTTACTCATTCTGACTAAGGGCCTTGATGAAAATCCTTGAGCTCGGCCATTGCCCGTCGGCTTTGCATTAAATCTTGATGCAGTCTCTAAGTTATGCAAATATGATTTTAATATCCCATTCTCCAATAGGCACGTTTTCTCTGCCTTTATCCCTTCATCATCAAAGAAGTATGTCCCATTTTTTTCTAGGAAAGTTGGGTCGTCATAGATGTTGACGCCATCTGCACCGATTTTTTCTCCTAGCTTTCCTTCTAGAATGGAGTCACCTTGAAGTACAATATCTGCTTCGCACGCATGGCCAAGCGCCTCATGGATAAAAACACCCAGAATTTTTGGATCTAATACAACAGTCTTTTCTCCACCTGATGCTTTTTTTGCGGACAGCAATCTTAGTGACTTTTCACATGCGTCTTTTCCAAGATCTCCTAATGATTTTTCTTTCAAGACCTCATAGCCCCTTGTGCCGCCGATGACTTCGTAACCCATCTGGAGGGAATCATTTCCACTTGCAACTACTGACTTTAGATAGACCCTTACTGTCTTTTGATATATCTCACTGCCAACAGAATTAATGTAAAGCTGCTCTGTTATCGAGTCACTGCAAGCAGAAACAGTGTTTTTGACTAGCTCATTTATCTTTGCGCCTTTTTCTATTTCGTATGCGTATGAAATCTTTTCTTCTAAAGAGACATCTTCTGGTCCAATCTTTACCTTGTTCTCAAAATGGCCTTTTAGCACCGGAGGGTCTACCTTAAAATTTTCTCTGTTGGAATTGCGTGAAGTTGCAACTGCAATCCTATATGCGGAGTCAATGCACCTCTGGATGTCTTCTGTATTGTTTGTTGATGAAAATCCCCAGGCGCCGTTTACTAAAGCCCTGACCCCAACGCCTGCCTGGTCGTTTGAAGAGACCTCATCAAGCTCGCCGTTTTCGACATTTGCAACGTTATTGATCCTTTTTTGAAGCCTGATATCTACAAAGCAGTTTGGGAACTCTAAATTATCAGCATTAAATGATTCAAATATATCCATATGTTTAAGAGAATTTAATCTAATAAAAGGCTTTTTCTTAAAAAAAGGAATATATGGAAACTCTAGTATCTTTTCCTATTTCCACGAAATATTTATAAATATCTGGATTCCAATTGGTATAACATGTGATCACTATGAAAAAAATATTTGCAATTTTGATATCCTTGCTCTTTGTAGCAAGTGTATTTGGAGTAGCTTCCCTTACAGCAGAGTTTAAGGAAGAGGCAACGGCAACTCCTGAAAGAGTAAAAGTTGGACAGATAATAACTGTAACAAGTAATTTAGATCCTTGTGATGCCGTTGATGAGTGCTATGACCCAACAGTAAAAATATACGACACTTCAATGACAACTTGGATGCTCAATGTCGACTTTGAGGAATTCCAAGACGCATCGAAATATGTAACAAAACTCTCTGGCCCAATCAAAAAAGATGGGGAATATCTATGGATTTGGACATACAGAGCAAATTTTGCCGGAACAATAGTATTTGGTGCTCCAGCATACCCAGCGAGTCCGCCTACAATGAGATTACTAACAAATCCAGTGACAATTACTTCAAACTCCCTTCCAATGGACAAGTTCATGAAATTCTTTGGATTCGGCAAGAAAAAATAAATAATATTTTTTTCTTTTCTTAATTATTTTTCTTTAAATCAAGGTTTCCAAACCTTAAGGAAGTTTACCCTTTCAAAATCCTTATCATTTGTAACAATGTTAGTGAGTCCATGTTCTATACAAGAAGCGACATGGGTCGCATCGTTTGGAAGTAAAGAATACTCATAAATGGCAGATCCAATATTTTTAATATTTTCAATATTTAAGAAATAGAGATTTGGCAAAGAGAAGATGTCTTCCACAACAGATAAGTCAATTTCTCTTAGTGCATCTGGATTAGTTTTCATATATATGTTAAACTCTTTAGGAGTGATTGTATATCTTTCACATATTTTGATTCTTATATAATTGAAATAAGATTCTGAAACAACTGTGTGATTTACATATCCTTTAATTTGTCCTTTTTCTATATCATTAAAAAAAGACTTAATAGTTGGGGAGTATGACTTATGTTTCAATAAAAAATAGATAAACACATTTGAATCTATAAAAAAATTTGTATCTTCGGGATAGTCATTCAAAGAGAAACTAGTCAAGGTCTGCACCAATTTCAGTAAGTTCGATGCTCTCTTCTATAAGTTTTTCACTAGACGGAGTTATTTTATTATATATCTCATCGACCTTAGATTTTTTTATTTCGAGAATTACATCTCCATCTTTTATACCAAGTTTATAAATATCCTCAACAGGTTTTATTATACCCTTTTCAACTTTGGCATGAAATATTATTGACATAATCTTTAATTTGTTTTTTTAATATAAATATCTTGTCATAGGATATTAGAATAATAATGACCAATAGGTCAGTTTCTTTACCCACAAGGCTTTTAAACTAATCTGCTGTTTTGACAGCATGGATGATCTAGAGCTGATTGATTCTAGTTGGACTAATGAAGATATTAAAACAATACTAAAAAAACTCAACGCTACAAAGGATGGCCTTTCAGCGGCGGAAGCAGAAAAAAGGATATTAAAATACGGCTACAATGAACTTCCAACTGTAAAGAAGGAGTCCAATTTTAAAAAGTTCATAAATCAGTTCAAGAGCAGCCTTATCGTTGTCCTTTTGATTGCAGGTTTTTTGTCAGTTGCTATAGGTAATCTAAAGGATTCCATAGTCATATTTTTAGTTGTAATTGTTAACGGTGTGATGGGTTTCCTGCAGGAGTATAAGGCCGATAAAGCTATCGAAGTACTAAAGGCGATGGTCCAGTCAAAGGTCGTTGTAATAAGGGATGGGGTAAAGAAGGAGATTCCATCAAGGGAGCTTGTTCCTGGGGACATAATCACCATAGAAGATGGGGACAAGCTATCCGCCACAGTAAGATTGATTGAATCTATTAATCTACAGATAGATGAATCATCTCTCACTGGAGAAAGCTTTCCTGTATCGAAAAATGTCGAAACAAAATCTGAAGAAGGCTACCCAAATACAGCTTTCATGGGTACTGTAGTCACAAGGGGCCGTGGAAAAGGTGTAGTCATATTAACAGGAAAGGACTCGCCAATTGGGAAGATTTCTAGCCTTATTTCTATGGAGGATAGAGGCAGCACACCACTAGAAAAGAGTATAGATAGCCTTGGTAAAAAATTGGGGGCGCTTTCTGTTGCCATAAGCTTACTTCTTTTCATTTCCGTTTTGTCAAGGGAGCTCCTAGACTCCATACCCTTAAAGGATGCTTTGATAGAATCAGGTCTAACTGCAATAAGTCTTGCAGTGGCCACAATACCAGAAGGGCTTCCTATTGTTGTCCTTGTGACTTTGGCTCTTGGAACACAGATCCTTGCCAAAAACAATGCCATTGTTAGAAAGCTTGCGGCAGTTGAGGCCCTCGGTACAACAACATTCATCTGCACTGATAAGACAGGAACACTCACAATTAACAGAATGAGTTTTGTCAGCGCTTTCATCAACAATGATTTTCTAGAACCTAACAAAATTGATACAAAAAAGCATGAGATATTTTTCAAGATAAGTGAACTTTGTAACAATGCCCATGTCAAGATAGGGGGGGATAAGATAGAAGTAATAGGCGACCCAGTTGAAGGGGCCCTAAAGATATTTACAATGAATAGAAATTATCATTGTAAGCAGTGTGAGAGAATAAAAGAAGATCCCTTTGATTCAGACAAAATGATGATGTCTGTCCTTATTGATGAAAATGGCGAGAGGACCTCTTTCATCAAAGGAGCCCCAAGAGTAATTGTTTCACGCTCAAAAAATGCACTTATTAATGGAAAGCTCCAAAAGCTTTCTGAAAAAGATAAGGAAGAAATTATTCTTAAAAATAGAGAGTATGCTGCCCAAGGACTTAGGGCGCTTGCTCTTGGCTATAAAGAAGGTGACAGTGATGAGGACATTACCTTTGTTGGCCTAGCATTCTTTAAAGACCCATTGAGAGAGGGAGTGAAAGCCGCCATAAATCTATGCAAGAAAGCGGGAATCAAAGTTGCAATGATTACTGGAGACCAGAGAGAAACTGGCCTTTCTATTGCAAGGGAAGCCGGTATACTTGATGCAGACGACATGACACTCTCTGGAAAAGAGTTAGACGAGATGTCCAAGGAAAAGTTTGCATCAATTGTCAGGGATGTCGTTGTCTACTACAGGGCAAGCCCATTCCACAAGGTGAAGATAGTTGAGACCCTAAAGGAAGTTGGCGAGGTAGTTGCAGTCACAGGCGATGGTGTAAACGATGCGCCTGCACTAAAAATGGCGGACATCGGTGTTTCTATGGGATTAATCGGAACTGATGTCGCAAGGGAAGCATCGAACATGATCCTAATGGATGATAATTTCAATACAATTGTTACTGCAATCCGTGAAGGGAGGAGGATATACGATAATATTAGAAAATTCTTAAGATTCCAGCTCTCCACAAACATAGGCGCTATAATACTCATGTTCACAGCAATCATGACTGGGGCACCTTTGCCGCTATTACCGGTCCAGATACTTTGGATTAACATAATAATGGATGGGCCACCGGCCGTTACCCTTTCAATGGAGCCGTTCCACGAAGGGCTCATGGAAAAGCCCCCGAGAAAGAAGAATTCACCCATACTAACAAGCCCGCTATACCTTTCGATGTTCATAGGGGGTATTGTGATGGGTCTTGGTACATACATCCTTTTCACAAAAATTGGTGGAACTATAGATTACGCAAGGACTGCAGCGTTTACACTCTTTGTCACATACCAGCTTGTGAACGTCTTGAACTGCAGGTCGTTTGATCAATCGATATTCAAAATAAAGTTCTTTGAGAATAAGAATCTACTTTTAGCAATCACAGCTTCGTTTGTACTCCAAGTGGCTGTTGTATACGTACCGTTCTTACAGGGATTCTTCCACACAGTTCCGCTCGCATTTAAAGACTGGCTTATAATAATCCCTACAGCTTTCACAATCCTAGTAGTTGATGAGGTAAGGAAATACTTTATCAGGAGTTAGATATAGATATCAAACTCTTTATCAGCTAAAAAAGACAGTGCCTCATCATCTTTTATTATCCGGTAAGGTAACGTCTTTAGGTTTTTTCCAAGGCCTTCCTTTCCAGACATGACGCTTAGAATAACATCATGCGGAGTTGGGAGGGCTCTTTCCCTCAAAGTGTATACCTTATCCTCTTCAATAAAAGTTTTCTCATACTTTTTGACAAAACTCTCCCAGTGAGAGTGGTCAAAGATCTTTGGACCCAGATGTTTCACCATTTTAGAAAGCTCATACCTTTCAATTTCAAATACGATGCCGGATTCCTCTCCTTTTTTAAAGAGCCCATATGAAAGGGGCTTGAAGTCATTCTTTTCAAATATAGAAAACATATATTTAGCGCTCTTCCTTAGCTGCGAGAAGATGATATCATCCAATAGTTCTCCCTGAAAGACAACAGCGTATACTTCAGAGTTTGGGTATCTTTTCACAAATAATTTTTTCTTCTTTTTGAAATAATCAATTGAAGGGGATTCTAAAAATAATCTTGAGTAATGGATAAATTCGCAAAGCCTCTCAAGAGAAAGTGCAGAGGCCACATTTCTTTTTGAATCCACAGGGTCAATAACTACCAGTGGGTCCTTGAAGCTGACTTTTTTCCCACTATTTTTGATGTCTATATATTCCCCGTACTGCCATTCAGATGCGTTCTTTAAGACGTTTTCAAAGCTCTTGTAATGGATTATGAGAAGCTCACAAAGGTATCCTGCAAACCCCTGGATCTTCTGCTCAGATGAATACACGCCAACACCCTTCATGAACTGTTTTAAGAGCCTGACATCATTTCTAAGATCTCCTACGTTCTCCTTGACAAACCTTGTGTGGTGTGGTGTTCTGTCAACAGCAGTTATTATTTCAAGAGAGTCATAGCAAGGCACAACATCAATCTTAAACTCCTTGAATCTGTTTATTGTGTAGGGGTGATTTGCGTAGGCTGTTTCAGATGTGAAGCCCTCAAGTTCAATCTTTCCAAGGGCCAGACCCATCTTCTTTAGCTCTTCTAAAGGAGTTGACTTGTCAAAAACAATGAAAATGTCTAAGTCCCTGTCCCTTGATATCCAGGTGTCCTTTGCAATTGAGCCTACCACCTCAACTCTAGCGTTTAGATTGGTTTTTGATATTTTTTCTGTGAGGTGACTTACTATCGTATTCGTAAGAGAAGCTATTTCCTTCCTCTCTTTATCACTTGGGACTATATCTTTTAGGACATCTGCCTTTATCTTAGAAAACATCATACACTCTTTAGCTCAAATTCTTTTAAAGTTTCGTATATGGGGCCATAAGGTGTTAGCGTGCTTTTCTTGAGATTTATCTTTGTAATCATATCAGTTCCAAACTCATAATCCCTGTACTCATCAAGCACATTTAGGAGGGGCTTTTTGTTTAGTGAGCTTTTCACCCTTGAAACTGTGAGGTGCGGGACAAACTTCCTGTCCTCTTTAAATCCCATTGATTCTAAAGTGTCATCAATCTCTTTTTGTATATACACTATCTCGGGCGCATTCATTGCTACCCAGATTACCCGTAGGTCAGAGATGCTTGGGAAAAATCCAGTCCCCTTCAAGTTGACTTCAAAAGAGGAATACCCTGATATTGACGGTCCAAGGGAATCAACTATTCTCTTGTATGATGATTCGCCAATCTCCCCCAAAAACTTTAACGTCAGGTGAAGGTTTTCCCTCTCGACGATCTTCATGGGGCATGCTGAATTTTTTAAATTTGTCTGAAAAATCTTAATCTTATCCAGTACTTCTTTTGAGGTAATATCCATTGAGATAAAACTTCTCATTTCTTCTTCTCCACAGGCATCTTCTCCCATGGGAATATTATCCATTGGTCAGTGTTAAAAACAGTGTAATCTGGCTTTACAATCGATATTGGTTTTGATGCAACTACGGCCACTCTAAGCTCCTTTGGAGAGAGCCCTTCAATATAATCCTTCACAGCAACAAGTGTTCCACCTGTGTCTGCGACATCATCTACAAGGAGGATTTTTTTTCCAAGGACATCTTCTTTTTTTAAAGGCAGAGTTATTCGGGGCTTGTCATCCCTTACACCTATATCCTTGTAGTACTTTGCCTCCATTAATAAAAGACGCTTGTTATCGAATATGTGGGAAATTCTGACAGCCGGTATTAGTCCGCCTCTAGAGATACCAACAATGACGTCAAAATCATAATCCCTTCTTATGTGGTCACACATTGTCCAAATCGCTTCATCTACCTTGCTCCACTCAAGATAAAGAATGTCCATAAAATCGCCTTACTTTAAGAATAAACTCAAGAACTTTCCGCCGGGGTAAGTTATAGAATAGATGTCCTCTTCCTTTTTTATAAGATTCGTGTTGACAAGCACTCTAAGATTTCTCTTGACTTCCGCCTCTTCTATATCTAGGAACTCCGTTATCTTCTCAAGCTTTTTTTCTTTGTCCAAAAACTCTAAAATTCTGAGTTTCAATCTTGTCATGCCCTCGTCTGGAAATTTATAGATTCGCATGAGAGATAAAATCTTTGACATCTCAATCCCTTTGGGCGTCAAGAAATATTCTGTGGAATAGCCAAGGTCATTCTCTTTGATCATCTGAGACATTAATCTCTTTGATAAAAGTGCATTTATCGCAGAGTTAAGTGTCTTAGAATCACCAACCCCTTCCTTCTCCAAATCGTCATATGTTCTAAAAGAAAGTTTCAGAGATTTTATTATCTGCATCTCTGTTCTTGTAAGAACACTATTTTCGTCCCTTGTTTCCACTCTATTATTAAAGCGCCCGAAACTTATAAAACTTACTAAGAAAATAAAAAATTAATAGGAATCTTCTAGTTCTTCGCCCTCAATCCTTAGCTCCTCAGCTTCCTCTTCAACTACTTCTGGTGGGATCTTTCCCATCTTGATGACAAAGTCTGAAGTGTTTTGGAGGGCTATAGAAAATCCAGGTTCAGCCCCAATGACTATTGTTTCCTTCCCATGCTCCTTTGCCTTTGCAAGTATAGGTACAAAATCTGCATCTCTTGTAGCGATTGCAATGGTGTTGATATTCTCATTGTAAATTATCTCCATGGCTTCAACACCCATCCTGACATCAATATCCCCTGTGACAACAATAGCATCAAAGCCCTGGTTTGCAATAGCCTCAATAAGGCCATGAGGTGCAAACTGATTCAATAAAACTTTTCCGATTCTTATGTCCCCCATGTCCTCTAGAATCTTTTTTATATCCTCTAGATTAATGTCAAATTCTTTCCTCAAGATATTGGGCCCGTCAATTAGAAGGCCTATCATTCTGTCAGCCTTTCTTTTCTTCCTTGATATTGAGCCCATATAACGGCTAAAACCTCTCCCAACACTTGTAATTGACCTAAATCTTTCTACCATACTAACACCTACGATTGTGATAAATATTTACCGATGTAACAAAATAGGTAATGCATCTAGAGTTTTTAAACTTATCCAATTATCTTCCAAATCTCCTATTTCTTCGCTGAAAATCCCTTATTACCCTCAAAAAATCGATTTTTCTTATGAGGGGGAAGTAAACATTAAGAAAAAATAACTCGGCATAGGCTGACTGAAACAGAAGGAAGTTACTGAGTCTTACCTCACCACCTGTCCTTATTACGATGTCTGGATCTGGAAGCCCCTTTGTAAAGAGATTTTCACTGAGTAACTTTGCATCTATCTCTTCTGGGTCAATTGCACCGCCGTTACAGCTGTCAAGGATTCTCTTTATGGCCTCTATTATCTCCATCCTGCCGCCGTAGGCAACACAGATGTTTAGAGTCATATTGTCATATTTTTCTGTTGCAGATTCCCCTTCTTTTATCGCCTGCTTCACATTTTCAGGGAGCATTGCAATATTCCCTATGGCTTTTACCCTTACCTCGTTTTCAATTATTTTCTTGTTGGTACTAGCTTCCTTAAACTTCCGTTCAAGCATTCCCATAATGTAGTTGACCTCTTCACTGTCCCTCTTGAAGTTCTCAGTTGAAAATGCATACAAAGTCACTATCTTTATCCCAATCTCATTGGCCCATTCCAAAAGATCCTCAGCCTTTTTCATACCCATCTCATGACCAAGGTACGTTGGGATGCCCTTTGAAGCGGCATATCTCCTGTTGCCGTCCATTATCAGGCCTACGTGGCGTGGAACCTTTTCTTCTTTTATCTCGCCTATGAGCTTTTTCTCATATACCCTATAGGCGGGCCCTAGAATAAAATGTGGTATGTTTTTAGATAGTGATGATATGAACATAGTAATCTAATCATTTTTTATATTTCCTTGATAGCTCGATATAGGACTCTGCATTTTTCTTTATCCTATCGACTGCCTTCTCATCAGTTCTTTTAATAACAATTGCTGGAACTCCAACTGCAATTGAATTGTCGGGGATCTCCATGTTTTCACTCACTACAGCTCCAGCCCCGATTATGCAGTTGTTTCCTATCCTTGAGCCGCTCAATACTGTTGCATTTATGCCTACTAGGACGTTATTTCCAACGACTGCACCATGAACAACTGCACAGTGCCCTATGACAACATTATTTCCAATAATCGCCGGCTTTCCAAAGTCTGTGTGCACTACAGCATTGTCCTGGACATTGCTGCCCTCCCCTATCTCTATTCTTTCGATGTCGCCTCTTAAAACTGCAAATGGCCAGATGCTTGAGTCTTTGCCTATTATTATCTTGCCGTTGATAAATGCCTTCTCATGAACAAAAGCTTCAGAATGTATCTCCATCTCGTCATTTATCATGATTTGTATACGGAAATAATTTAATATAAACCTTTTGTTATTTAATTTAATGGAGATAGAAGAGCTAAAAGAGAGGATTAAAAAGATACGAGAAGAGATTGGCCAGGACACCTCTACAGGCCCCAGGATAAAATGGATTAAGGATGATGATGTCCTTATAATCTGCGGGTACCACCGCTCAGACAAATCTATGCTTATAGGTCCAGGAGGCTGGGTAGCCGGCAGGCTAAGCGAAGAGATTGGAAAACCTGTCACTGTCATTGAAAGTACTGAAGAGTTAGTGAGTGAGCTAAAGCTTTTGGAATCTCAAAACACGATAGAAAAATTGTTGAAAAAAGCTACAGGGCAAAACAAGGACATTCTTGAATTTTTTAGAGACTATATCCAAAAGAAAAGAAAGACTATTGATAAGGATATTACAGTCGCTGTATCCTATTCAGGGGGCTCTGACAGCACCGCTACCCTTTATCTGTTAAAAGAAATGGGATTTAATGTAATTGCTCTAACTTATTATCCTTCCGATATGATGGTTCCCAAAAGAACAAGGTCTATAATTCAAAATGTTGTTACACATCTTTTAACACCACATGAGTACATAGATGGCGACATCTCAGAGATTGTGAAAGGTGCACTTGAAGGAAGGTACCATCCATGCGGGAGGTGCCACAAACACATGGAAGATGTCATAATTGAAGCTACAAGAGAGCGCGGTATATCCGCAATTGCATTTGGAGATTTATTGCCTACAGGTTCCCAAACAATCTTGATTAAAAACGGGATGATAAGGATTAATCTCCCATCTCTATTAGCGCTCAAGAAAAAGGATATGAAGTACCTCTCGGCAAGAATACCCGGGTACGAGTCGCCCGGGTTTGGGTGCCCTCTATTAAAAGAAGTGCATAGATTACACCCATCAAAAAAGTTTTTCACTGCGCACAGGGTATTACGGGAAGTCCGGGCCGGGATATTAGAGTCAAACGAAGGATTGATCTCACTTAGAAGCATATTCAGGTTTGAGAGGGATTAACAAATGGATCTTTCAATAATTTCTGATTATTTTGAATTTGAAAATAATAGATCCCTCTCAAAGAAAGAGGTGTTAGAGTCAAGGAGAAATTTCTTTCTTGATATACAAAAGGAGTTCATAACAACTGATGACGGCTCTCTTTCCCTAAAGTTTCAGGACACGATGCACTCATATATCGGGGCGCTAAAAGAAAGGCTTCATGCATACTCGATTCCTTCAAGGATAGCTGAAAGAAAGAGACTTCTTGACATATGTAGCGGTTTTGGCTACAACGCGCTTTACGCCCTCCACCATAACCCAAAATTAAGGATAGATATGGTGGAAAAGTTTTGGGAGATATCTGCAGTCTCCCTCATAATACCCCTCCCTGAAAACTATTCATTTTTGGCTCCTGAGTTTGAAAGGATAAAGGGTGCTGTAGAAAATAAATTACATGAAATGGGATTAATTAAAAATCTCGCATATGGAAATGACCCAAATCTAAGGCTTCATGTAGGTGAGGCGGAAGAAGTTCTTTCCAACATGCAGGATAAATTTGATGTAATATTTTTTGACCCATACAAATCAGAAGTTTCACCTGAACTTTTCACAATAGAATCTGTAAAGTGCATGGTGGATAGGCTAGAGGAAAATGGTATATTCCTGACGTATCTATCAAACTATGCTATAAGGTCTGCTCTATCTTGTTACCTAAACATTGGAAAAGTTAATCTGCCATTAAAAAAAGTCGAGGGAACGATCGCATCCAGATCCAAAGAAGAGTTACCCATTGATTCTTACGAGGAGAGGATCATTGCATTAACTGAGCTTGGGATACCCTACAGAAAAGCAGAAACTCCAGAAGAGACAATCCTAAAGAGGCTAGAAGAGAGGGCATTTATGAAGAATAAATACCTGCTCCCTTCCTCAAAAAGAAGTATAGTAAATTTTGAAGATGCCTTTTCAGGCAGTGACACCTCTTTAAGAAAAAGACTGGAAGATTTTGGGCTCACAAAAGAATCTTCAGAATATATAATCTGCCCACAAAAAGAGGAGTGCATCTGCAAAAAATGTCAAAAGGGATACGACACGTCAAGTGAAAGAATAAGGGAAATGAGAAGAAGGATTTATGAAATAAAGAATTTTAATCATGAGGCCTATCCATATACTCATTGATCTCGTCTATGTATAACTTCATCTTCTTAAACTGCCTCTTGGTCATTTTTTTCGGATGGACAATCTCGTTTCTAATTTCTGTTAATTCAATCAATCGGCCTTTAATCCAGCCGATGCTTACAAAATAATATTCAAAGACATCCTTCCAGTTGTCTATCTCTTTTTCATTGTTCTTAAAGAGAATTATTGGGAGGTAATGGGAGAAGTCTGTATAAAATAGCGGCGGGTAAACTTCTCTTTTTCTGACGATTGCGTCGTTTTGCCTTTTCAAACAGATTGACTTTATGAAGTTTGGAATTCCTCTATCCCACCAGGAAAGGCCGTACTTTCTTTTTAATGCCTCTAAAATGAACTCTCTCAAATTATTTTCAAATTCTGAGACCATAGAATAAGCGTCCTCGTTTGTGAAGTCATCTTCAAGATTCTTTGCTTTTCTCTTTTCAAGTGCTTTGTTTATCGCTTCAAGGAGGTCTTCTGTCCTTATTGGCTTATTAATAAGATAGTCATCTCCACCCTCTCTAAGTGTTTCAACTGCTAGCTCCTCTGAGCCGTAGGCTGTCATGACTATTATGGGGATGTCAATATCTTTTTCTCTGACCCGTTTCAAAACGTCAATCCCTGATATCTTTGGCAGCATTATATCGAGAAGTATAATATCATAATCATTATTAGTAATCTTGTTTAGGGCCTCTTCGCCATCAACGGCAACTTCGATTTCTGTTGCAACTGACTTTATCATCGCCTTGATAAGTTTTACATTATCTGCTGTGTCATCAACAATTAATATTTTGCTCATTCTTCTTCCTCTGCCTCTATTGGTATTTCAAATATAAAAATTGACCCCTTTCCAGGTTCGCTCTCCGCCCAGATGAGTCCGCCATGGAGCTCTACATAATGTTTGGAAATTGAAAGCCCGAGGCCTGTACCTCTATAGGCTTTAGTCTCAGAGCTGTCAATTTGCCTGAACTCATCGAATATTATGTCTAGCTCCTCCTTTTTGATTCCTATGCCTGAATCCTCAATTTCCACCCTCACGTGGTCATCTATTCTAAAAGCCCTTACTGCAATTTTTCCTTCTTCAACATTGAATTTTATGGCGTTTGTCAAAAGATTTAGTAAGACTTCAATAATCTTGTCCTCATCGGCAACGACATTCTCGACATCCCGGACATTTAATGAAATCCAGATATTCTTATCCTTTGATAAAGGTGAAACTATTTTTAAAGTTTTATTAATTGCGTCCTGTAAATTAAACTCCGTAAGGTAAAGCTTTGATTTTCCTGCATCAAGCCTTGATAGCTCTAAGATGTCATTTATAAGTTTCAAAAGGATCTCACCATTTCTCAAAATAGTTTCAAGGTAATCGGCCTGCTCCTCATTTAACTTGGCCTCATTTAATACTACTTCTGAGAATCCTATAATTGATGTAAGTGGAGTTCTAAGCTCGTGTGTAATATTTGCTAAGAACTGTGATTTTAGTTTGTTTGCCTCTGATATCTTTTTGTTCAGCTCTACTAGCTCTATATTGGTTTCGGATAACTTTTTATTTGCCTTCTGGAGCTCAAGTGTTCGCTCTTTAACCTTTCTTTCAAGGTCTTCATAGGATTTTTTGAGGTCCTTTGACATCTCCCCAAAAGCCTTTGCCAGTTCCCCTACCTCATCCTCGCTATCTATGTCAATCTTTGGACTTAAGTCCCCCTCCGCAAGGCTTCTTGATGCATAGACAAGCTTTCTAAGCGGCCTTGTAATCCTATCCGCCATTATAACTCCAAAGAACACGGCTATAATAATTGTCGACAATACTATAAGGATAAAACTATTCTCAAAAATAGATATTGGCTCAAATAAGGTCTCTGTCGAGTATGTTACCACAACAATCCAGAAGTTACTCCTGTCAGTTGAAGATGGGAAAACTGGCGAATATGCGATTATCTGATTAGTACCTTCTGAGATTGTACCGCTAGTGCCGGATAGTATCTTTAGAAATCCCTCGGCCCTATACTGGTCAATAAAGCTTTCTCCAGCATAAAAAGGATTGGATAAGCTTGACGTTCCAACCTTCGAAATGTAATAGCCCTGCTTGTTCAAAATGAATGTGTTTAGATTTGATCTTGCAGCAAGCTCTAATATTGGGCTCAACACCCTCTGTGCTGGAAAACTGATAAGGACAACGCCTCTTTTGATACCGTTTGAGTCAAAGACAGGCTTTGCATAACTAACGATTAGGTCCCCCGACTCTGTTGTTATTGTGGATGTGAGGTCAAGGGAAGAAACATACAATTGCCCTCTGTCAAGCGTCATTGTCTTTAGGAAATACTCTTCATCTGAAACATCATAAAGAGCAGAGGTCGTTGCAATAAAGGTCTGGTTCCAGTTATAAACTACCTTTACGACTTCTTTTCCACTTTCATCTATGTAGACAACACTCGAGTAGGCTTTTTTGGAATTTGCAAAGTTATAGAACTCTTCTATAAGGCGCTCCCTATAGAGTATATATTCAATCACCGACCTCCTGTTCTTGGCATCGGCCAAAGCCCTTAGCGATGCCGACTGACTCAAAAAATCAATGTCGCTTTCAGCAACACCCAATGATTTTTCTATCTCCTTTGCAGTAATCTCGGCCTGCTGTTCGACGACCTTCAAGGCGTCATTTTCGAGATAATCAATTGTAAAATTAATACTGTAAAAACCGATAGCCATAACTGGTACCAAAAGTACTATAAGGTATGTAGCTATGAACTTGTTTCTAATTCTTCTCAAAAAAGGTATACTTATCATCTACCAAGACCCTCTTATCAAAGTAATCCTTCGTGGTTTTTAAATCTTGTTGGGGATTTATACTATATAACATTATTTTTTTATTTCCTTTCATCTAATGTAATTATATTTATATTTAATAAGTTTATCTTTATATATGAGAAATATCTCCAAATTGTAAAGGTGACATTTTTGAAAAATCCGGCCTGGGAAAACATAGGTTCAAAGTACGCCCATACTACAATGGCGCATCCCTGTTTTAATGAAAAATCACATTTTACAGTGGGGAGAATTCATCTGCCAGTTGCACCAAAGTGCAATATTCAGTGTAACTACTGCACCAGAAGCATCAACAAGTGCGAGTTTAGGCCTGGCGTTTCTGCGTGCATATTGAGCCCACAGGAAGCGCTTGACAGATTAGACAAGGCTTTGAAAGAGACTGAAAATCTAAAGGTTGTGGGCATAGCAGGGCCGGGTGAGTCACTTGCAAATGATGCTACATTTGAAACGTTAAAGCTCATAGATGAAAGATACCCAGACCTCATAAAATGCCTTTCAACAAACGGGCTAATGCTAAAGGAGAAGGCAGGGGAGCTTGCAGAGTTAGGGGTTAAGACTGTTACAGTTACGGTAAATGCTATAGATGAAGAAATAGCGGAAAAGGTCTATGCCTGGATTAACCTTGATAAGGAAATCCTCAAAGGAAAGGACGCGGCAAGAAAACTTCTCGATAGGCAGTGGGAGGGTATCCTCGCTGCAAAGAAGAGAGGCATGCTTGTAAAAATAAACTCTGTGTTAATCCCTGAAATTAATCTCCATGAGATAGAAAAGATAGCCCTTAAAGGGAGGGACTATGGTGCTGACCTCATGAATCTAATACCTTTAATCCCGTTAAACATGTTCAAGGATTTAAGGCCACCTACATGTGAAGAGATTTCTGGGGCTAGGGCAAAGGCGGAGAAATACCTGCCACAATTCAAGCTCTGCAAGCAGTGCAGGGCTGACGCTGTTGGAATACCAGGGCACAATAGCGACTACCACAAGGAAAAAAGGCTTGATTCGGAGTATTTTCACGGCTAGTTAAATTTTTAAATTGATTTATATTTTTTTCAAAGGAGGTGAATGCATTGATAACAAAGGATATGTCAATAGGGGAAATAGTAGAGCAATACCCAGAAACAGTTCCTGTCTTTATGGCACACGGGCTTGGGTGCATTGGATGTGCAATTGCCCAGTTTGAGACTTTAGAGGAAGGGGCAATGGCCCATGGGATTGACGTTGAGGTACTTGTACAGGATCTAAACAAATCAGTAAAAAATTAATTTTTTATTTTAAATATCTTTTTTACAAATAATTTAAAAAGAACTAAACTAAGTTTTCTCTAATGAAGGCATTAAAGCTAAAAGATGGAGTTTTCTGGGTTGGGGCTATAGATTGGAACCCACCTAAGTTTGGATATTCCCTTTCAAAAGGTACCACGTATAACTCCTATGTAATTCTAGATGAAAAGACCGCTTTAATTGACACTGTAAAGCATGGATTTACCCAAGAAAATATCTCAAGGATAAACGAAGCCACTAAAACATCTGATATAGATTACATCATAATCGGAAACTATCATATGGACCATTCCGGGAGCCTCCCCTTCCTTATGAAGAGGGCAAAGAATGCAACTATTGTTGCAACAAAAGAATCCAAAAAGGCAATTGAGAAGTACCACGGAGGAGAATGGAATTTTGAGATTGTAGGGGATGGGGATTGCCTAAAACTTGGGGAAAGAAAGCTCTTATTCACTGAGTTTGAAATCGGTGGAAATAATATTCTCCTGACTTACTCAGAACACGATAATATTCTTTTTTCCGAAGACCTTTTTTCTCAGCACACTGCATCTAAAGATAGGCTCGATACGTCAAGTGAAAAGCAGGAAAATGACGCGCTTTCCTATTTTGTTAATTATCTAATGCCAATTCAAAGACTGCCTGATCTGGATTTCAATGGTATAGAGATTTTAGCACCAAACCACGGCGTTATTTGGCGTCAAAATAAAGGTAAGATCATTAAAAAATATCAAAGCTGGATTAAAGGTGAATCAAAAAACAAGGCCGCAATACTGTATTCAAGCATCTGGCGAGGAACTGAAAAGATGGCTTATGCGATAGCTGATGGAGTTGCGGGCGCCGGGAGTGATACCGAGGTAATAAACTATGAAACTTGCGATCCAGGATACATCTTAACAAAGCTTTTTGAATCCAAAACAGTTGCAATAGGTTGCCCATCCTTCAAAGGAGGCGTGCCGCCTGAAATTTCAAAAATTATATCTTTAATTGAACTATCAGGATTAAAGAATAAGTATTTGGCGCTGTTTTCATGCTATTCTGATATGACTAGCCCTATCAATCATCTATTAAAATTAGTTTCAAAGATTGATTTCAAATTATTTGATAATCCTTTAGAAGTTCAATATGCACCAAGTGAGAAGGAATTAGCACTATGCTTTGAGCTAGGCAATAGGCTAGGCGAAAAGACTAAAAATAATAAAGGATAATAGGGTATTATGGAAAAAGATGAGAGGGTAAAAATAATTGAAACTGCAATCGAAGCAGAAAAGGAAACATTGAGGACTTACATCAAGTCTGCAATAAAAGTTTCAAACGTTGTCGGGAAGAATATGTTCTTAAAGCTAGCTCTTGATGAGATGAAACACCGAGAAATCTTAGAAACTGCACTAAAAGCCCAGCTTGAAGGAGGAAAGTGCATATTCCATGAAGTAGAAAAAAATGAGATCACTAAAATTGTTCCTAATGTTGAACAGGAAATTGATAAGTCAGTTAATCTCGGCCAGGATGACCTCGCTGTTCTGATGCTGGCACAAAAAGTTGAGAAGAACGGGATAGAGTATTATAAAAATTGTATAAGAAATTCCTGGGATGAGGAAGCCAAAAGAATGTTCTCATACCTTGTAAGAATGGAGGAAGAACATTTTTCTCTGATTCAGACGCAAATTGATTATATCGAGGGAACAGGATACTGGCTTGGGATAAGAGAATTTACTCTTGATGACTAGCTATTTGAAATCTCTTATCAATGATTCTAAGTCACCAAATCTTACCTTCTGCTTGCAAAGAGATGGCAGATAAATCGCGGCCTTTCCAGAATTAGTTGCTGTTTTTTGATACATCTCCTCAATAGGAGTTACAACCATGCAAGTGTCTGCCAAGAGCTTTGCATACTTTTCTATTTCTTGTGCTATACCTGTTCTTTCAAGCTCATTTTTGACATATCGTGAAGTACATATCCATATATCGCCCTTGAATCTTCTGCCTTCCTTTTTGAAGATGTCTAAAGCTTCCTTCACTTCTCCGACTGAACAATGAGGGCAGCCTATACATATTAGTTCCATATCATCCGAAGAATTAAGCTTGCACTTGCTTTCTTCAATCTCTTCTTTTCCTACCTCTATTTTCTCTAAGCTATCATCGATAGCTTTGCTGTACTCAGGTGTCAAATCTTCAACGTGGTACAGTGCAACTGAGCCAGAAGCCGCCATAGAAGCCCCTAAAGATTTCAGCTTGTCAGAGTCTAGTTCTAGATTCTTGAAGTAAGGGATTTTGTTTCCAATAATCGAGCCAACATAATTTCCCAGTGCTCCAACATCTGAAAATGTCTTTATGCTTGCCTTAACATCAATTATTATTCCGGCCTTTCTATTTTTTTCAAGATGCAATCCATAGTTTGGGGTCTTTCCTATTATGCTTGAGGCAAGAGATGATGGCCCACCTTCCCTATTGCTTTTTGCACCGAGAACAGAGTTCGCAAATGAAACTGCAGAGGATTCGCTCCATGCAACATGCTCTCCACAATTTGGCCTATTGCCAATTAGATAGGGGGTGCAAGTGCAGCTGCAATCTATCCCCATCTTTAGATAGGCATCAAGGATATCAAGCTGCTTTTTGGCAAACTCTTTTTTTATCCCCATCCTCTGCCATTCTGTTGAATCCATGCCTATGGGATTTAATGTGGCTTTTACCTTAACCTTAGAGCTCCTTGCAAACTCAGACACAAAGAAAAGTCCTGCATCGCCTATTGTTTTGTAAGATGCACCTGCTATCTGGCATGATGAAACAGGGATTAGCTTATCTGCGCCATAGATATCCCCTAGCGAGGCTAAAATCTCCATGGACTTTTGAGCTGCATATCCCTCTTCCCCGTTCAATATGCGCTCCTCTTCCTTAGAAAGGTACATACCATCTTATTTTATCATAATGTTATAAATCTTTGGAAGTTATTTAATATCTATACTTGAATACAAGTCATAGAAAACATGCCTAAGATAAATCTCCTCGCTTTTTTTCATCGTAAATCACAACTAAATCTTTCATGACTTTATCCTTAATATAAGGGCTTAAATTTCCCTCTGTGACAAGATCTATCTTTTTACCCAAAACATCAGCCAAATCGAGCTCTATTCCAACCATTTCGAATAGGCTTTTTACTTTACTAAATTCTACCAGAACATCAATATCGCTATCGGGCCTTTCCTCTCCTCTTGCAACTGATCCAAATAAGCCAATTTTTTTAGCGCCGTGCTTTGTTAGAAAAGAAACAAGTGTTTTGTTTCTTTCTGAAGGATTCATAAAATAAAATATGCTAGTCTTGTATTTATAGATAATGGTTTATATTGTATCTCAAACTGATATCTCTTTAGTTAAACCCTCTCTGCTCCTTCTTCTTCATGTAGAGTGTCCTAAAGCTTCCTATCTCGGCATAGTTTACGCCATGCGGCACATACTTTCCGTGGTAGAGGTACTTCCACCAGTGGACAACAAACCCGCCAACGGCAAGCTCCTTTAATTTCCCCTTTTCCCTGTACTTTGAAAGTTTGAGCTCATTTTCCAGTGTTCTTATGTCTGATACCGTATCTCCGCCGTTTATGAAGAATTTGCTTGATTTATTCAGGACTTCCTTACAGAAGCTGTTTGTAGTTGACTCTGCCTTGCAGCAGTCTAAACTCTCACGCTGCTCCCAAGAGCCGTTCTGGAGGAATATCCTCTTTGCGGCCATGTTTCCAATCATCGTGATGCTGTTTGGCCCTATTGACTCGAACTTGCCATCCCCTATATCCTTTAAATTTACAGTCTTTGTCGTGCCATCAGGCTTTTTGATGTTGACATCTATGGGTAGGATCATACTGATTGAGCCGTTATCAATCTTTTTTGCAATTTCAAGTGCATCTTCCTTAACTTTGTCCCAGTTTTTCTTGTAGAACTTTTCTATCAACTCTATGTTTTCCTTTCCAATTGAAGTCGGCAGTGTCTTTTTTAGTGACGGCGCCTTCTGAGATAGTGCCCAAAGAAGCAATACAAAAACAGGTCCCCCGTCTAGGACCACCATGAGATCATCTCTGCCTTCTGTTAACCTTATAGCATCAAGTTTTTCTGACTTTGCGCCTGCAATCCCCCACATTTTAAGTTCTGTTTTATCTGTATAGAGCTGAGTTACATCATAAAGCTCGCTTATGAAGCTGTCATTGCAGTAACAGCCGTCTGCGAATAATCTTAAAGAAAGCGCATCCCTGTGGCAGCAGGACAGCGCCCCATTTATCTTTTCAAACTGGGTAAAGTATTTCCAGAAATCTGTTTTTGTAGAGTCATTTGGCGGGACAAGTTCATCGCCACAGACTTTTCTGATATTTTCCAAAAATACAATTGAGTCCTTGTTTGACTCGTTTAATTTTTTGAGCTCATCTAGGTTCTTAGCAAAAAAGATGTTGTTTACGGGAAGCGATGTTTTTATTTTACTATTCAGAACTTCTGCTTTTAGTTCGTTAAAGTTTTCTTCAATGGATTTCTCAGCCTTTGAGGCATGAGCAATTATAAGAATGTTTGATCCTTGTTCTTGGTGTTTTCTTAAATCGCAGATCGTCTCAACGGCCTGCTCCATTCTTACTGATGGGCCAGGGGGGCCATTAATGTCTGTTCTGAAGTAAGCCGTTCCCGTCGTCTCTGGAAGGTCAGAAAACCCAGCAAAAACAAGATCGTGATGTGGAGTTTTTAATATTTTCATGTTCTCCCTCTGTCATTAAAAATGTTGAAAAATTTATAAAGGTATTGTCAAGCCTAATTATCTCGATTTATACTTTTTATAAATCTAGTTCTTCCAATATAGAATTAATCGATTTCTTTAGAGTTGGGATATCTTTTTTAGCAACTCGCCAGACCTCTCTAATATTAACATTAAAATAATTATGAACAATTTTATCTCTCATACCAGCCATCCCTTTCCACGGAACTAAAGGGTATTTGTCTTTTAATGACTGAGAGATATTCTTACTCGCATCACCTATAATTTGAATCTGGCGAATAACTGCATCAGACGCCATAGAATTACTTTTGAATTCTCCATATTCGATATTATTGGTGTAGTGGTCTATCTTATCTATAGAATCTCTAATATGAAGTAAATATACCCTATCCTCTTTGCTCTTCATATATAACCACAACTTCTTTCATGACCTTTTCCTTAATATAAGGGCTCAAGGCTTCTTCAGTTACAAGATCTATTTTTTTACCAAGGATTTCGGATGCTTCCTGCTCAATAATTACTACATCAAGTAAGCTTGGGTCTCCATTAAATTCTACCAGAACATCAATATCGCTATCGGGCCTTTCCTCTCCTCTTGCAACTGATCCAAATAAGCCAATTTTTTTAGCGCCGTGCTTTGTTAGAAAAGAAACAAGTGTTTTGTTTCTTTCTGAAGGATTCATAAAATAAAATATGCTAGTCTTGTATTTATAGATAATGGTTTAATAAAAGAAATATTGCCATATTAACTATGACCTCTAGTTCTCTTCAACTTTTGTTTCTTCTAAAATCTTTTCAGTATACCTGCACTTTGGATAACTACTGCATCCAATAAAAGGGCCGTAGAAGGATTTCTTTATGACAAGGCCCGCTCCGCATCGTGGGCAATTTTTCCCATCCAGTAAATATTTATATATTAGTTTTAATAATTAATAATAGGGATCAAGTTGACAGATATTCTTATGGAAAAATTGGACCACATTGAAGAAATGCTAAAAGAAATCAATAGTAAAATTGATAATTTTTTAGGATTTGAAGAAATTACAGATGACGAAAAAGAAGAATTTAAGAAATTAAGAGAAGAAATTAAGAATGGGCACTATGAAACATATGAAAACACCTTTTGTGACTAAAAATGTATAAGGTAATTTTAACACATAAGTCTTCTATTTTTGTTAAAAATCTTCCTAAATCTAATAAGAAAAAATTAGATATAATCATTGATCGTTTAAAAGAAAATCCTTATAGTTATCCATATAAGAAAATCAAAGGAGAAACAAACCTTTATAGAATTAGGATAGGCGGCTTTAGAATTTCTTACGAAATTTATGAAAACGAGAATATAATTAATATACTGAAAATAGGTAAACGAGATAAATTTTATCAGTAATAAGTTCCTGTCCTTGTATTTACATGTTATTTAAATAAAGGAAATATACACTTGATTCTAGTTCTCTTCAACTTTTTCTTCCAGAATCTTTTCAGTATACCTGCACTTTGGATAACTACTGCATCCAATAAAAGGGCCGTAGAAGGATTTCTTTATGACAAGGCCCGCTCCGCATCGTGGGCAGTTTTTCCCATCCATTGGCGCTGAATAGTTGTTCTTCGAAGGGCACTCAAGATTTATACAGACCGTCTGGGGTCTAGATCTTTTCCTTGTTGCAATAACAACTGGAAATCCGCAGATTTTACATTTGTCTTCTGTTGGCGTAACAAGGCAGTTACTTGGCAAGGAAAATGTTGCGTTGCACTCCGGATATCTTTGGCAAGCTATGAAAGGGCCAAACCTCCCTGTTCTAATGAAAAGCTCTCCCTCTCCGCACATTGGACAAATCCCGACATAGTTTCTCCTTCTCTCTTCCCTTTCAAGGTATACCAGAAGCTCCTTTCCGATATCTTCCTCTTTTTCTTTGAACTTTGAAAAAATATCAGTGAGTTTATCCTTTGCCTCTGAAAGGATTTCTTCTTTTGTTATCTCATTTTCCTGTATTTTTTCCATCTGCTCTTCGAAGTGCTTTGTTAGTTCTACTGACACAATATCGGGGCAGTACTTTTCTAGAGTCCCTACTATACCTTCTCCAAGGTCAGTTACAATTATCTGCCGACCATCAATATAGTTTCTATCATATAAGATGTCAACAATATTGGCTCTTGTTGCCTTTGTTCCAATACCAAGCTTTTCCATCTCAGAGACTACTGACGAGGGATTATAGCGAGGCGGTGGCTTTGTCGCCTTTTCTTCCTTCTTTGGAGAAATCTTTTCTATCTTCTCTCCTTCAAAAAGCTCCGGCAGAATTACCTCTTCTACGCCGGAATAATCGCCATAGTATTTCAAAAATCCAGGGTCAATTCCAACTCTTCCGCTTGCAAAAAATGAGTGGCCGTTTACATCAATCTCAACTGAAATTGATTGATAAATATAGGGTGCTGCAAAAACAGCAAAGAATCTTTTGACAATTAGATCATATAGCTTTGCTTGGTCATCATTAAGTTTTTTTGGTAGCTCTCCTGTTGGGTGAATTGCAGGATGGGCCGGATCGTCCTTTTTCCCCTCTGTAGGCACGAGCTCAGTTTTTAACAATTCATTGCAGTGATTTGAATAATCTTCTATTTTCTTTAGCTTTTCCACGATAACCCGTAAATTCAGGCTTTTAGGGTATTTTTGAGATGAAGTTCTAGGGTAAGAAATAAGACCTGCCTCATAAAGTGACTGTGCAATGTCTTGAGTCCTTTTTGGTAGAAAGCTAAAGTTCTTGTAGGCCTCTTTCTGGAGGGTACCCAGATCAAATGGGTATGGTGGATTAATTCTCTTTTCCTTCTTTGATATCTCCTTTACCAGTGCAGGTTTACTCTTGATGTCTTTAAAAATTGTTAAAGCTTCCTTCTCATCAAAAAACTCTTTTTGGTAAGAGGCTTTGACAGAGATGCCATCCTTTTTGAATTCGATAAAAAGAATCCAATAGGGCTCAGATACAAACTGGCCTATCTCAAACTCCCTCTCCAATAAAAATTTCAAAGTTGGGGTCTGGACTCTACCGGCGGAAAGTGTGACATACCTCCCTGAGACTTTCTTCAGTGATTCTGTCATCGCCTTTGAGGTGTTAATACCATAGTACCAGTCAAGGACGTGCCTTGCAAGACCCGCATTTATCATTTGGTAGTCTGGTGGATTTAGATTTTCATAGGCAGAGATTATCTCATCCTTTGTTAGGGAAGAGAATTTCATTCTGAATGATTTTGATATATCTGTCTTTGCACCATATAAAAGCGCATTATGGCCTATTACAGAACCTTCGATATCGTAGTCGCAAGCATTTACAAATGTGTCCATGTCCTTTGATATCTCTTCAATAAGCCTGACATATGGCTCAACATACTTACTTTTCTTGCTGTTCTTGAAGGTTTCAACCCACTCCACATCAAAAAAAGGATAATCTCTAATAGGCGTCCTCTGCCTCAACTTGTAAAGGTGACCAACAGCAGAAACAACAAAAATTTTATTGTCTCCTTCATCAACTTCATAGTACTTTATGCCCTCATGCTGATTTTTCTTGGCCTTGCCGAGAAAGTTTGCAATCTTTTCGGCTACATTTGGTTTTTCTGTCAATATGAGGGTGTTCATTGGAAAGGGAAAAAGAACTCGATTTATAAGGCTTTTCAAACTGATTGAGATTAAGGCCTATTATTATTCTACAAAAATCTTATATATGGCATTTATGTTGTTTTTATACCTTGGTGATCCTATGAAAATAAAATACCTTCTAGCAGGATTTATAATTTTTCTAATGATGTTAACGCCAGTCTTTGGTCAACATAGAGATGTAATTTGGGAACAAAGATATGACGGCGGTCTAGAGGATATGGCTTACTCAGTTGCCATCGACTCAGAGGATAATGTAATTGTGACAGGCACTTCTCGCGATATTACTCGAAGAGATCGTGATTTCTATACTATTAAATACGACAAAAATGGGAATGCAATCTGGGAGAAGAGATACAATGTTGGAATTAGAGACGAATCATACGATGTTGCAGTCGACTCAAAGGATAATATTGTAATAGTAGGAACTGCAAGCGGTAAATATTTCATAATTAAATATGATAAAAATGGCGAATTAATTTGGACTAACTCACCAAGTAGAGGAAATGATGATGTGGCATACGGAGTTGCTATAGACTCAGAAGATAACATACTTATCACAGGCAGGACAAAATTAGTAGTTTACAATTATTATACTCTTAAATTTGACAAGGATGGAAACATGCTTTGGAGGGCTATGTGGACAGGCGGTGAAGATGACGTGCCATATGGAATCGCAGTTGATTCAAAAGACAATGTGATTGTCACAGGATTTTCTAGCAATGGAAAAGAACACAAAGGCAGAGGGGATTACACTTACTACACCTTCAAATACGATAAAGAAGGAAATAAACTTTGGCATGGAAAATGGGCGACATCTTACCCTTATGCTGAAGCATACGGTGTAGCTACAGATTCAAAAGACAATGTGATTGTCACAGGATTTGTAATGATTGGCAATAAATATCATTTCTGTACTATAAAATCAGACCCTGACGGGAAAATCATATGGGATAAAGTTTACAAAAGAAGTGACTATGATAGAGCATATGATGTCACCGTCGACCTAAACGACAATATTCTTGTTACAGGTGTAACTTACGTTGGGGGAACAAATTACGGCTTTTGTACTATAAAATATAACTCAAAAGGTGAATTACTCTGGGAGAAAATATACAACGATGGCCGAAATGACCAAGCAAATGCAATTGCAGTTGATTCAGAAAACAATATTATCGTCACAGGTGGTTCTGACACTAAAACCTGGGATTTTTTGACTATTAAGTATAGGAACAGATAATCTATTTTTTTATTATCCCTATATTTTCACTTTTTATTATTTCATTGTAATTTTTGTATCCTAAAATAGGCTCTATTTCATCGGTATTTTTCCCTTTAATTTTTTCTAGTTCTTTTTTAGTATAATTTGTAATTCCCTTGGCAAAAATTTCGTTATCTGTCTCAAGAGCAACTATATCCCCTGCGTCAAATTCCCCTTCTACATTAACGATACCTCGAGGCAATAGACTCTTGTGATCGAAAAGAGCATTTTTTGCTCCCTCATCAATAATAATCTTGCCCTTAGGTTTTGCTAGAGAGATCCACCTTATCTTGTTTTTTTCAATATTTTTAGAGGGGAGGAAGAGCGTACCAATATCTTCTCCAGACATAACTCTAGAAATTAAATCTTTTTCTTCACTTGATGCAATGACCATAAAGCATCCTGATTTTTGAGCTATCTTTGCGGCTTCTAATTTCGTTTTCATCCCGCCGGTGCCCTTTTCTCCAGCACCGCCACCAAAGCTTAGAATTTCTGGTGTTATTTCTTCAATTATCGCTATTTTTTTAGCATCCTTTGATTTCTTAGGATTTTTTGTATATAACCCGTCTATATCGGTCATTAGTATTAGTAAATCAGCTTCAACCTTACTTGACACCATAGCTGATAGTGTATCATTGTCCCCAAATGTTTCACCAATTTCATGTACGCATATAGGATCATTTTCATTAATTATAGGTATTACATTTAGCTCCAAAAGAACAGACATGCTGTTCCTGAGATTTAGGTAAGTCTTTCTATCTGAAAATGCATCATAAGTTAGAAGGATCTGGGCAACTTTTAATCCGTATTTTGCAAAAACTTGGCTCCATTCATGCATGAGAATGCTCTGACCAACAGCAGCGGTTGCCTGTTTAAGTGGTATTGATTTTGGGCGTTCTTTGAATTCTAAAGCCTCGCATCCTGTTCCTATTGCACCTGAAGAAACTAGTATTATGTCTTTTCCTTCTGATTTAAGTATTGAAACTTGTCTTGCAATATCACTTGCAAATTCTTTATTGAATTTTCCATCTTTAGCGGTAAGGCTTGAAGTACCTATTTTTACAACGATTTTTTTTATGCCCTTGAAATACTCTTTTCTGTCAGTCATTTTATTCCTTCTTTTGTAAGATTCATAATTTTCTGTGTGTATACGGCTTTGCATTTTTCCCAACATAGTCTGAGACTTTGTGGCCATTCCCAATTAATTTATACTTATAGATTAGCATCCCTTCCATGCCTGTTGGGCCTCTTGCATGAATCTTTCCGGTGCTTATCCCTATCTCTGCACCTTTTCCATATCTAAAGCCGTCTGCAAATCTTGTTGAAGCATTAAGCATTACAGATGAAGAATCAACAAAGTTCAAGAAATACTCACTCGCTTTTTTATCCTCTGTTATTATGGTGTCAGTGTGGTGGGAACCATATTTATTAATATGGATGACCGCATCTTCTAAGGATTTCACAACTTTGATTGAGATTATCAGGTCATTATATTCAGTTGACCAGTCTCTCTCCTTGGCTTTTTTTACTTTTAACTCCTTTAGGATCTCATAGCTTTGAGGGCAACATCTCATTTCTACCTTGGCTTCTTTGTACATCCTTCCAATTTTTGGGAGGAACTTCTTAGCTGATTTTTCATGTACTAGCAATGTTTCAATAGCATTGCATACCGCAGGGTACTGCACCTTTGCATCAAAACAAACACCAAGAGCCTTTTTCTCATCATATTTTTTATCGACATAGGCATGGCATATCCCATCCGAGTGGCCCAAGACAGGAATTTTAGTGTTAGACTGTACAAATCTCACAAAATCATTTGACCCTCTTGGAATTATGAGGTCTATGTACTTATCAAGTTTTAACATTTCATTTATTTCTTCTCTCTTTTCAAGGAGCTGGAATGCATTTTTTGGAATTGATTTATTTTTAATCGAGTCAGTCAAAACTTCGTAAATTGCCCTATTTGTTTTTGCCGATTCTCTTCCGCCTTTTAACAAGACACCATTCCCACTTTTGAGTGCAAGAGAAATAATCTGTGGTACCACATCAGGCCTTGATTCAAATACCATCCCAATTACCCCAATTGGTACGGCAATTTGGTATAGTTCTAATCCCAAATCAAGTTCAATTCCACTAAGAGTTTTCCCAACTGGGTCCTCTAGCTTAGCCACATCTTTGATACCACTGATCATATCATCAATCTTTGAATCTGTGACCTCAAGCCTTTTTACTAGAGATTCAGTTAGCTCTCCTTTTTCTAGAAGTTTTTTTGCTTCGGTCACATCTAAACTATTTGCTTCCAAAATCTTTTTCCTGTTCTTGTCAAGTGATTTTGCCATAAAGATTAATGCTTTGTTTTTATCCTTCGTATCTGCATTAGAGAGTATAATGAAAGCTTCCTTTGCTAAAATGGCCTTATCCTTAACACTTTCCATACGCTTCACCTAATTCTTTGGATCTTTCCTTTGCACTAACAACAGCTTCTGCTATAGCCTTTTCTACGAGATACTCCTCAAGTTTTAATAAACCTTTTTCCGTTGTTCCGCCAGGAGTTTTTACCATATTTATTAGATCATCAAAGCTTTTATCCGTTGAAGAGGCCATTAACACTGCGCCATAAAGAGTGTCTAAAGCTAGCTTCTTTGAGATCTCATGTGATAGACCAGCTTTGACCCCTCCCTCCGTTAAAGCTTTTAAGAAGTAGAAAACGTAAGCAGGCCCTGATCCAGAAAGCCCAGTTACAGCATCCATCTGTTCTTCACTAACTTTTATGACTGAGCCCAAATTACTGAAAATACCTACGAACTTCTTTTCTTCTTCGTTTGTCACATGTTTACCAATTGAATAGCATGAAGGAGAAAAACCAATTGAAAGGGAAATATTTGGCATGACACGAATAACTGCTAAATCTTTGAGAATATTTTCTATAAATGCTATTGGGACCCCCGCAGCAACTGAAACTATAAGTTTTCCCTTTAAATTTAAGTCCTTTATACTATCTAGTACAGGCGCAATTAAATTAGGTTTTACTGCGAGTATTATTATTTTAGATGAAGAAAAAACATCTTTGTTGTCCAAAGATATAGTTATCCCATACTCTTTCTTAATAGGATTTAATATGTTTTCTGATACATCACTTAGGACAATATTTTCTCCTTTGAAGGCTTTTTTTTCAATTAATCCTTTAATAATACCACTGCCTATTTTTCCAGCTCCAACTATCCCTACTTCAAACATATAGATTTTTTATTTTCACCTGATTTTAAACTTTACCATTTATAGTGTTGAAAACTTTATAAACAGATTTTTAGAATATATGTTATGATTGAAGCTACTTTTTACCTAGAGTCCCAAAGTAACTCAAAGGAGGCGCTTGAAATCTCGCTAAAGAAACTTTTAGAGGAGATAAAGGCTTTAAATAATGTAAAGATTACAAGGGAGTTGTTCCACGAGATTTTAGAAGATGAGGACGAAATGGGTAGGATTTTCTTTTCATCTGTCTTAGAACTTGACATAAAAACAGAGTTTAGAGAATATATCAATCTTTGCATGAGGCTTGTACCTTCAACTATTGAAATCTTAAAAGGTGATGTCAAAATTAAAGGCAAAGATCTCTTAGAAGTATTTGGTGACGTTTCAGCAACTGTTAATAAGCTATGTAAAAAATATAATCTTTCTCTTTACCGAATTGGAGAATATGAAGGCCTCAAACAGAAGAAAATTGGTATTGAAGAAGAGCAGATTGAAGAGGCCATCGATAGGGGAGGGGCTTTATTTAAATTCGTAGTTGAGGCGAGAGCAAAGGATGAGAAGTCAGCCATGGAAAAGACAAAAGACCTTGTTAATGATACAGGGGCATTGATACACAAGATGCTTGCAAAAAAAGTTGGTGAGGGCGAAGCATGGGAGGGCGTAGTTGGGATGGAGGCACTATTCTTTGATATTGAAACTTTGTTTGAAGCAGTGATTAAATTTTCTCCCGTAGCAATGAGCGTAATAGAGCCAGAAGTAATACACTTGAATATGTCAGAAGTTCAAGATATAGGGATTGATGTTGCAGGGATTGTTCAACAGCTGACATTTGATGTCATTACCAAAGGCATGAACAGCGGACTTGGCAACTTTAGGGCCACACAGGCCTAATTTTTATATTTTTCTAAAACAAAAGATTTATAAATAATCCAACTCTATAGGGTATTGTACCCTTTTGAGAAATTAAATTAAAACCTATTAAAGGTGAAAATATATGAAATTAAGAACAATTGGAGCAGTCCTCGCAGGGGCTGCAATGATTGGAGCTACTGTAGCAGGCGCAGCCGCTGCAGCACAAGCTCCAGCTAAGTCATGGTTTATTGACCCAGCAACGGGACAACCAAACGTAACAGTAGTAGTTGGTGCACAGGCCAACGCATCCGATGTAGTTTCTGCATCACTTATTGCAGCAGCAATTGGAAACATGGCAACAGTTGAAGAAGAAGCATCAACAACAAAGACAGCATCAGTTAAGTGGGAGAAAGTTGGAGAATACAACTACTCTAGAGCTGTGAATATACTAGACTATAATACAACACCTTGTCTTTCAAAGAGGCCAGCAAGATGGTACACAGATTACGCATTGTACTCTTCCCAGTTATGGGAAACATCAGAAAACAACTGGCCAAATGCAGGTTATGACACATACGTTCAATTGGCAATGCCAAGCGATGTTAGAAATCCTACTGGTAACGTAGTTGCTAAGGGACTTTCAACACTTTGGTTCTCAAACTCACCAAAAGAATGGGACTCAAAGGATAGGGTGTATAAATTTGCAGTAGGCTCAGCAGCCGGAACAACTAGAAATTACATCTTAGTAAATACAGTCGCACCTGACGCATTAACAGCGCCAATAGCAAGAACTCTCCCAGCATACGCTGGTGGAAGCTACGACGATGGAGATGGTGCATGGGACTTTAACACATATGGATTTTTCACAACAAAGGCATGGGTAGACGTTGATAACAGTGGTACCTACTCCACATCAGTTGGTTGTGACTACCTATTTGGTGGAACAGGTACAGCAATGGAAGCTCACGAAGAAATCCAATTAATAGTTGGAGACAAATATGAATCTGACCCAGGGCCCAACGGTATTGCCGACTTTATAGGTGACAGAGGCTCTGCATCAGGAATTGTCTACAGAACAGCAGAAATCAGGTACCCCCTTCTTGAAAACGGTCAGAACATCTGCGGCATTAAGAAATGCTGGGGTATGATTGACTTTGAAACTGCAAGAGCTGGATATCTAAACGAAATTAAGTTCCTCGGAAAGATGTACAAGCCAATGTTTGCCGGTGCCACATGGACAAACACAGTCGATGGACTTGACTACTACCTTGGTGGGTACTTCATGTATGGTAAACCATTTGCTGAAAAAGAAAAGATCATGAAGGTCGGAGATGTATACAACTTCCACGGATGGACTGTAACATTAAATGATGTTAACATTTATGAAAACAAGGCATACATCACAGTCGCAGGACCAGCCCTAACAGCACCATTTACCTTCATAATGGTAATGGACGCTATAGGTGTAGAAGCATGCGGTCCATGCTGTCCAGAATGTGCAACATACGGTGGAGGAGGAGCATTCACATCCAATCCAACAAGAAGAACTGAATACGACCCATACGTTAAATACACAACTGTAACAAAGGAAAAGAGCGGATACTCTTACGACTTCTTCAGATATGTAAACTTCATGCTCGACGGTATTAAGACATTCGTCGGTGCAGATGGTACATACCTAGCAGAATTCAATCTTTACGCAATTGAAGACTACGGCTACCTTGAAGATAAGGGATGTTGCGACCCATTTGTCACAACACCAAATGACTACGGTCTAGCCATAACAGGTGGATGGAGAAGAGTTATCCAGCAAACTATAGATGAAGGTGATTGGGTAGCATGGGAAGAAAATGCTGTAACTTTAACATCAACAACACACCCAATTGAAGAATACGTTCTTTGGAGACCAGCTGCACAATGTGGCGGATACTGTCCAGATGCAAACTTTGATACATTGGAATTACAGCTTTGTGACACAATCAATATACCAAACTGTGAAACAACTTACACAGTCAACGGTCCAGAAAACTACTTCACCGTTGAGGTAGTTGATGTCGACTTTGGAAAATACAATGCTGGCCTTCCTTTCGCAACAACATCAACTGCTACAACATACATACCAGCTACTAAATCTATAGATACTCCAACTTCCCTCGTTGATGCAGTGTTTACTGATTACGATGGTTCTTCACCAGTATATGTTGGTCAGACAACAAAAGACGGTGCAGATTTAGACGGTGTATACCTAAGAATCAACATGTCCACAAAGGGCGACACAATAAAATACACAGCAAACGTCAAGATCGACCCAGTAGAGCTCATAAAGCTTGACATAGAAGTCAACACTGCCACAAACACAAGAAACTTAATTCTTGTCGGTGGACCAGTATACAACAGCATCGTAAAGGACTTAGTCGACATGGGAGCATCCACAGTTGACTGGGCAACCTCTGCCGGAGAATGGGAATGGATTGCAGACCCAATGGCAAAGGGATACGATGTATTAATCGTTGCTGGTGCCAACAGAGAAGAAACAAGAATGGCAGCAGAAGACTTAGTCGCAATGTTGAACTAAATTAAAATAAATATATTTTAATTTATTTTTTTCTTTTATTTTATTAAAATTTTTTAATCAAGAACTCTTTTCTCTAAATAGGCACTTTTTCTTGCGAATAATCAATTTAAAGAATAATTTAGTCTCTTTTGTATTTTATCTACTTTCTATTAACTTATTTTTATTACACTATAGTCAATAAATTAATAAATCATTGAATATTTTAATTAATATTACTATAATTATTTTATTCTATTATTGCAACCAAAAGATTTATATACTATAAAAAAATATAGTATATTGTAGCTAAACGTTATTGTTTAGCAATAGAGGTGAAATAATATGAGAATAAGAATGTTAGGGGCTGCTTTAACGGGAGCCTTAATGTTAGGAGCAACATTAGCAGGAGCTGCATCAGCTGCAACAGTTCCACCAAAAAGCTTTTTCATTGATCCAATCACAGGAGAACCTGATGTCGTCATTGCCGTTGGTGCAACAGCCAACGCATCCGATGTAGTATCTGGATCTTTAATCGCAGCAGCAGTTGGAAACATGGCAACTATTGAAGAAACTAAGACTGTTACAAGGTCTGCTAGTACAACATTTGATTACATGATGGACTACAACTACTCTTTCGATAAAAGCAGTAAAAATATCGAATACTACTATGCAACATGCGACTTAAACGCAGCAAGAGCAAAATGGTACACTGACTATGAGCTTTTTTCCACACAGTTCTGGGAAACAGCAAATGATACATGGCCAGTAAATGGGGCATATGATCTCTCAGTTGCATTAGCAATGCCTAAAGAAATAAGAAATCCTGACGGAGCCGTAGTTGCAAGAGAATTAAACACACTTTGGTTCTCAAACTCTCCAAAGGATTGGGATTCAAATAACAGAGTATACAAAGTTTCTCCATCAGCTGGAGGAGGCACATCATCATATGCGCTTATAAATACTAGAGTTGCCGGTTCACCAACAGATCCAATAGTAAGAGTTTTACCAGCATATGCGGGCGGAAGCTATGACAATGGAAACGGTTCATGGGACTTTAATTATGTCACAGGAGAATACGCATTCTACACAACAAAGGCTTGGGTAGATGTCAACACAGGTAATGAATACGATGAAGACTGTGATTACTTATTCGGTGGTACAGGTACCGAAATGGAAGCTCATGAGGAGATTCAGGTAATACTTGCAGATATTGAAACAACACCAGATGGACTTGTGGATCTTAGAGGAGACAGAGGTCATGCATCAGGTATTGTCTACAGAACAACCGAAATCAGATACCCATTGTTAGAAAACGGTCAGAACATCTGCGGAATTAGTCACTGTGATGGAATGGTTGACTTTGAAACTGCAGTAAAAGGTCGTTTAAATGAGATTAAATTCCTTGGAAAGATGTATAACCCTCTTTTTGCCGGTGCAACTTACAGCACTGACGGAGATGGGACATACCTTGGAGCTTACTTTGCTTATGGTAAACCATATGCAGAAAAAGAAAAAATCATGAAAGTAGGCGACTCTTATTCCTTCCATGGATGGACAATAAACTTATCTGATGTCAACATTTACGAAAACAAGGCATTTGTAACAGTTTCCGGACCAGAATTAGCTTCTCCATTTAGCTTTATAATGGTCATGGATTCTCAGGGAGTATGTCTTGAATGCTGTCCAACATGTGCAGTTTACGGTGGAGGAGGATCATTCACATCCAACCCAACAAGGAGAAACGAATACGACCCATACAAGGTCAAAATTACAAAATCTAAGGAAATTGACGGAAAAACATACGATCTCTTCAAGTACACACCATTTATGCTCGACGGTATTAAGACATTCGTCGGTGCAGACGGTACATACTTGGCAGAATTCAACATCTACGCTGTTGAAGACTTTGGATGGTTTGAAGACAAGGGATGCTGTGACCCATTCGTCACAACACCAAATGACTATGGATTGGCTATTACTGGTGGATGGAGAAAAGTAGCATACAATGTTTCTGGAGAGGTAGATATAGGATGGCAGGCTTGGGAAGACCATGAAGATATAGACGGCGATATAAACGCTGCATACATACTATGGCAGCCTGCGCCAAAATGTGATATACCATGCCCAGATGCAAACTATGATACCTTGGAACTCCAGCTTTGTGACAACATTGACATACCAGACTGTGAAACTGCATTTACTATAAACGGTCCAGAGAACTACTTCTCTGTAACAATCCAGGACATTGACTTTGGAAAAGCCAATACAACATTGAATGGTCAAGATCCAACAGATCTTGCATATGGCCAATTATACGGACACTCTGGCGTAACAGCTGATTTTAATCCAATATACATGGCTACTTACTTCGGAAGAGCTAACAGCGATACCACAGATGCAGACGGTGCAAAAATTATGGTATCTCAGACCACAGTAGACACTGCTCAGTCAATTACCTACACAAAGAGTGTAAACATCGACCCAATTGAGCTCATAAAGCTTGACATTGAAATAAACACTGCATCACTTCAAAAGAACTTAGTTCTTGTAGGTGGACCAGTATACAACAGCATCGTAAGAGATCTTGGTAACATGGGTGCATCAACAGTTAACTGGGCAACATCACCTGGTGAATGGGAATGGATAGCAGACCCATTCGGTAGAGGATATGATGTCCTAATAGTAGCTGGTGCAAACAGGGAAGAAACAAGGCTCGCTGCTCAGCAGTTAGTATCTCAGTTGAGATAAATAAATTAAAAATTTATTTTTTTTAATTTTTAAATTTTATATAAAAAATGTTTATCCTTTTATTCGTGCAATTTTTATTCTACCCATGGTCTCGTGGTATTCAACTTCTTTACCTTCAAGCTCTTGAGCGCTAAATTCACTGGGCAAAGGAATTTCAAACGTTTCGTATGTTTCCATGTCCATAAGCTGGATTTTTTCTCCCATTACGGCATTAACTAGGCCACTTTTCTTGTCAATTATAGGCACAAATACCTTATCAGAAGTTGGTTTAACAATAGTCCTTCTCTTGTCATCATAAACTCCAAATGCCTCCATTTTGGCCTTGGCTGCACCATGCTTTCCAGGAGAAGAAGTTTGAATCTTAATAATTTTACATGGCTCATCATCGATTAGAATGAATCCACCTTCTCGTAAAGTCCTGACCTCAACTTGCTTTTTGTCACCCATGTAATTCCTCCTTTGAAATAGGTCACAACTCCAGTTTTTAAAGCTTTCTTACCTCTACTTATAAATCTAAGACAAAAACTTTAAAAACGGCCCTTCAATTCTTAGAATAGTGATAGGCATGAAAAGACAGTTTTTAGTAATTGGAGCATTATTTTTAGTTTGCTCTTTAGCAATGTGTGTAAATCAGACTCAAATACCTGATAAATTCTTTGAGTCGTATGGAAAAATAGAAACGACTCAAAAAGAGATAGACACCGTATATAATTCTTACTGGGATCAGCAGACAAAAAGAATTGAATATGTTACCAAGAACAGAGAAGCCGCAAATGTCGATCATAAATACGTTCTTTCAATGCTCGAATCTGAAGTCATCTTGTTGGATGAAATTGCCAGTAAAAATCTGACTTACTCAACTCAGATAACAGAACTTTTCGATACTGTTAAAGATATTAAAGGTGACGAGGCTAAAACTAAGGCCAATCAACTTGTAATCACATTGAGGACATCACAACAATTGCTTGCAAATAACATAGGTAGGTACAAAGGTGCGACCCAATCAGTTGGCGCAGTAATGTACTATTATGCAACCGATGCAAATCTCTCTGACCCATTAATAATTGAAGATATTAAACAGAATGATTTAAATGCTAAGGGAGACTTCGAGAGAGGGGATGAGTTTCTAGGTCAGTATTACTTAGCAAAAGAAGATGCCAACGCAACTTACCAAGAGCTAAAAAAACTTAAATAATTTTTCTATTCTTTTTTCTTCTAATTTAACCACAATACTTAAATATGAATCTCCTTTGAGACGAAATAAAAAGGAGGTTAGAAAAAATGGACTTTACTTTAATAGCTATTCTAATTGGGATAGCTGGTATTATCTATGGTCTTGTATTGGCAAAAGTTGTTCTATCGTATAAAGTCACAGATAAGAACATGCTTAAAATATCAAATGCCATTTACAAAGGCGCCATGGCGTTTCTAAAAAGAGAATATACAACTATAGCAATAATCGCAGCAATTCTTGCAGTTGTTTTTGGTATATTTATTAATATTGAAACTACTTTAACGTTTGTAGTTGGTGCTATTTTCAGTGCTCTAGCTGGATTTATAGGCATGAGCATATCTACAAGAGCAAATGTCAGAGTTGCGTCAATTGCTAAACAAGGCGTTGGAAAAGCTTTAAGGCTCTCATTTCAGGGAGGGGCTGTAACAGGGATGTCTGTTGCAGGTTTGGCCTTATTAGGTGTCAGTGGATTCTATTATCTTTACAGGGATCCAGCCTTAATAATTGGATTTGGCTTCGGTGGATGTCTAATATCCTTATTTGCTAGAATTGGCGGTGGGATATACACAAAGGCTGCTGACGTCGGTGCTGATCTAATCGGAAAAATTGAGAAAGGTATACCTGAGGACGATCCAAGAAATCCTGCAGTAATTGCTGATAATGTTGGCGACAACGTGGGTGACTGTGCCGGGATGGGGGCAGACCTATTTGAGACATACGCAGTAACAGCCATAGGTGCAATGCTTTTAGGTGTTACACTTGGCAAAAATGACATTTATGTAATATACCCATTGATTCTTGGTGCAATAGGAATCATAGGCTCTATACTGGGGTCATTTTTTGTGAGAGGAAAAGACAACATTATGCAAACACTGTACAAAGGTGTTTTTGCCTCAGCAATTTTCTCATTGATAGGTTTCTACCTAGTAACTATAACATACCTTAAACTTGATATCGCTTTGTTCTTAGCTACAGTTGTTGGAATAGTAATTGCAATTCTAATGTTCTTTATCACTGAATACTACACAGCAAAGCCACACAGGCCCGTTAGAAGTATTGCGCACGCTTCCCAGTCTGGGGCTGCAGTAAACATCATCACAGGACTTTCTGTCGGGATGGAATCAACACTTATGCCGGTCTTAGTAATATGTGCTGGGATATTGATATCTCACTCTTTAGCTGGACTATATGGAATCGCAATAGCCGCAATGTCAATGGTATCCCTAACAGCAATAGTAGTTGCTCTTGATAGCTACGGCCCAATAACAGACAATGCAGGCGGTATAGCAGAGATGGCCCACCTGCCAGATGAAATTAGAAAGACAACAGATGCACTTGATTCAGTTGGAAACACAACAAAAGCAGTAACAAAGGCATTTGCAATTGGGTCTGCAGCACTGGCATCACTTACCTTATTTGCTGCATATGTCGATGAAATAGCAAGGTTTGCACCTGGGCAGGAAATCATATTCAGCCTATCTGACGAAAAGGTCATCGTGGGGTTATTCCTTGGTGCATTGATACCTTTCTTATTCTCGTCCCTTTGCATGAAGGCAGTCGGGAAAGCAGCGTTTTCCATAGTTGAAGAAGTCAGAAGACAGTTTAAAGAAATGAAAGGCATTATGGAAGGAAAAACTGAGCCCGACTACGCAAGGTGTGTCGACATTGTGACAAAAGCATCGCTAAAAGAGCTAATGCTTCCAGGTATAATAGCAGTCGTATCCCCTCTACTCGTTGGATTCATACTGGGAAAGATAGCATTGGGTGGGATGTTAATAGGAAGCATATTATCAGGATTCCTATTGGCATTGATGCTTGCAACTGGCGGTGGAGCATGGGACAACGCAAAGAAGTACATTGAAGATGGGAATCTTGGCGGTAAAGGAAGCCCAGCACACGCTGCAGCTGTAGTAGGTGACACAGTAGGTGACCCATCAAAGGACACAGCAGGACCTGCAATAAATCCACTGATCAAGGTAATGAATACACTTGCTATAATCTTTGCAGTTCTTTTTGGGTCAGGAATAATTTAATTTATTTTTTCTTTTATCTTATTTTTTAAAAACAATTTACTCTTTTCTAGAAAAGAACTTTTTAAAAAATTGAATTTAATTATAGAGCATAATTTCAAATTTTTATCTCTTATCTACTATATCTCTCTCTTTTAGATTGTTGAACTATTACAACAATCTTACACAATACAATCTATTATTGCAACCAAAACATTTATATAGTAGTAAATAATAAATATTATAGAAAAACATTATTGTTTATCAATAGAGGTGAAATCTTACGAGAATAAAAATATTAGGACATGCTTTAAAAGTAAGTTCTGATGTTTTTTCGGTCTCCTTATCAAAAGATTTATTAATAATCAATTTAATGAAATATGTTATTATTACTAATTTATGAATTATTCCATGAAAGGCGAAAATAAATGAAATTAAGAAAAATCGGTGCATTGCTTTTAGGAACCACAATGATTGGGGCTGCTATGGCAAGCGCCACTACCGCAATAGATATCCCAGCAAAGTCTTGGTGGATTGATCCATTAAAGGGTACGCCAAATGTAGTAATAGCAGTTGGAGCTCAAGCCAGCTCGTCAGATGTAGTCTCTGCATCTATAATTGCAGCAGCAGTCGGGAACATGGCAACAGTTGAAGAAACTGCACCTATATTAAGAACCTCTCAAGTCGAATGGGAAAATGTGGGGGAATATGATTACACTTACCCTTTTTATAGAGTTAATTATAATGCTACTCCAGTTTGTGTCGATGGTAGATATTTAGAAGCTACTTGGTATGTTGACTATGATCTTTACTCAAAGATGTATTGGGAGACTGCCGAAAATAACTGGCCTCACAAGGATTATGACACATATGTTCAGATAGCAATGCCAGAAAAAGTCATGAATCCAAACATGGTAGTGGCCAAGGGGTTATCCAGGCTATGGTTTTCAAATTCGCCAAAACAGTGGAATTCGGAGAAGAAAGTATACAATTTTCTTGTATCTTCAAATACTGGAAGTTCCAAGCCTTACTTTTTAGTTAATACAAAAACTAATTTTGCCGTTGATCCAACATTTCCAATTGTTAGAGAGCTTCCACAATATGCTGGTGGCAGCTATGACAATGGTGATGAGGGGTGGAGCTTCAACTATGCTATGTTTACAACAAATGCGTGGGTAGATGTTCAGGGCAATAATAATGCGTACGATACTCAAAATGAGTGTGACTACATATTTGGTGGAACAGGCACAGCAATGGAAGCTCATGAAGAAATTCAATTAATTGTTGGGGACAAATATGAATCTGACCATGGGCCAGATGGTATAGCAGATTTCATCGGTGGAAAGGGTTCAACTTCGGGCATAGTATACAGAACTGCAGAAATCAGATACCCATTACTTGAAAATGGTCAGAACATCTGTGGCATTCAGAAGTGCTGGGGCATGATTGACTTTGAAACTGCTAGAGCGGGGTACTTGAATGAAATAAGATTTCTAGGTAAGATGTACAAGCCAATGTTTGCTGGCGCTACATATGTAACAGGCCCAGAACCTGGGTATCTTGGTGCATACTTCATGTACGGCACACCATTTGCAGAAATTGAGAAAATAATGAAGGTCGGTGACACTTACACATTCCATGGATGGAATATAATCTTAAATGATATTAATATCTACGAGAACAAGGCATTCATAACTGTATCAGGGCCAGCTTTGTCTGTGCCTTCTACATTTATAATGGTCATGGATCCTTTGGATGGATGTTTGCCATGCTGCCCAGATTGTGCAACATATGGCGGCGGAGGTTCATTCACATCCAATCCAACACAGAGAAACGAATATGACCCATACGTTGTAAAGATAACGGTATCTAAGGAAAAGAATGGATATACCTATGATTTCTTCAGATATGTTAACTTCATGCTCGATGGTATTAAGACATTTGTCGGTGCAGACGGAACAAATCTTGCAGAATTCAACCTTTACGCAATTGAAGACTACGGCTACCTTGAAGACAAGGGATGCTGCGACCCATTCGTCACAACACCAAACGACTACGGTCTTGCCATAACCGGTGGTTGGAGAAGAGTGGCAATCTCTTTAACAGAATTTACTCCTTCCGGAACTGAGTGGAAAAGAATTGAAGATGCACAAGGAAATTTAAATGGATTTGTATCTGCATGGGAATCTGCTCCAGAATTAGACTCAACAGACGAATATATTTCAAGGGCATATATTCTATGGCAGCCTGCACCAAAATGCGATACACCATGTCCAGATGCAAACTTCGATACATTAGAATTACAGCTTTGTGATAACATCATTATACCAAATTGTGAGACAACATACACAGTAAATGGTCCAGAAAACTACTTCACAGTAGAAGTTGTTGATTCAGATTATGGGCGATACAACACCGGATTGCCATTTGACCCATCAACATTAACAACTGGGGTATCATTAAAAGTTAATAAAGCTCCAAGTGATCAAGTTGATCCTTATAGCCTCGCAGATGCCAGATATTACCAATATCTTAATTATTTTACGCCATACTTAGGCCAAGCTGTAAGAACAGATGAAACTCCAGATTCTGACGGAGTATTTCTAAGGATCAAAATGTCCTCAATAAGAGAGACAGTAACTTACAATGCAAAAGTTCAAATCGACCCAGTAGAGCTCATAAAGCTTGACATAGAAGTTAACACAGACACAAACACAAAGAACCTTGTTCTTGTCGGTGGTCCAGTATACAATAGCATAGTAAAAGACCTAGTTGGCATGGGTGCATCCACAGTTGATTGGTCAACTTCTAGGGGAGAATGGGAATGGTTAGCAGACCCAATGGCAAAGGGATACGATGTATTAATCGTTGCTGGTGCCAACAGAGAAGAAACAAGGCTTGCTGCACAAGACTTAGTCAAGATGTTTGAACTATATTAAAATGTTTTTCTTTAATTTAATAAACAGAATATTTATAAAACATTTTTATCTCTTTAATTCATGGTGGCTTTTGCCTTTTTTGTATATGCATTCACATCTATATTTGTAATCGTAAATCCAATTGGCGCCATGTTTACATTTATGTCCTTGACTGCCGATAAGGACCACAAAGAAAGGATTAAACTTGGGGCAAGGTCAGTTTTGATAGGATGTTTACTTGCAATAATATTTGCTATTAGTGGCGAAATCATTCTAAGATTCTTTGGAGTCACAGTTGATAGTTTAAGAGTTGCCGGTGGAATTATTCTTTTTAAAGTAGCTTTGGACATGGTCTACGCTAAAACATCCAGAGAAAGCTTTACCGAAGAAGAAAGAAAAGATGCAAAAGGCAGAGAAGATATATCAGTCTTCCCTGTTGCAATGCCACTTCTTACAGGCCCTGGAACCATAACAACAGTAATTGTCATAATAAGATCAGTTCCCACAATAGAGCTTAAGGCTGTGGCAATTGCTGCAATACTCGCTACCTTTGCGATAACATTTTTGATGTTCAGATTCTCAAGTCCATTGAGCAAAATATTGGGTGTAACAATAACACTCGTCTTTACTCGTATAATGGGATTACTTTTAGGGGCAATAGCTATTAACTTCCTTGCAACTGGAATTAGAAATATCTTTATAGCCATGCTGTAATAAAAAAGAAAAACAGTTTGTCGCTTCACTTATGTTTTGTCTAATGTATTTCTGAATGTTTCGACGTCTCGAAACGGTCTCTACAAGGTTTCAAAAGAAACATAAAATGTTTCTTTATAAAGGCCTCCAAACTTACGTTTGATTAAGTATTTCGACCATACTCAGATATCCCTTTAATCCAGATACTCGGGGATACATAGTAATAAGAGACAAGCTCTTTTAACAGATGTATCTTCAGCCTCTGAAACAAGAGACATACTTCGACATCGACACCAGCGAAGTTTCGACCTGTGTATTATTGTAACTTTTTCATTTATACTTAAAATTTACTGTTATTGATTATTTACAATTAAGAAAAATAATTTTAAATTATATTTTTATTTTATTTCAACATTAGATGTTTTTCACTAGTAAATAATTTGATAATAATCATGTCAAAAGTCTCTTATCAGATACTCTGCAATCCCATACCCTGTCTTTCCATCCATTTTGTATTCAGTTAGCGTTTCATGCATTATTGATTGTTTCTTTCCATCTCCGCTTGTAAAAGGCAGTTTTACATTCTTAATTATCTTTGCATCGATTTTATGTAAGCCACCCTTTTTGTCCAACAGCTCCATTCTAAATGAATTGGGGCTTCCATCTTGATTATACTCTGTGTTTATAGTAGCTTTAACTATGGGTAGATTTTCACCACCAATATGGACGAAGCCTGCATCTACCTCACCTTCTGCTACTGTGAGTTTTGTGACATTTAGCGCAGCCTCTTCAGAGAACTGGCATGTCAACCATATCCACATCTTGGGCGCGTTCCAGTCCCTGGTCCCCCAGGAATGATCTCGCTCCCCTAAACCAGAAATGGTATAATTATTTCCTTCGACTTTAAACTCCCCAGTCGCTTTTCCAAACTGTTCCAAGTGTTCAGATGCAACTGATTGTGATATCTTTTCTTTAAAGCCACTTACGCACTCCCTGTAATCAAATATTTTGTTCATTGATTCAAAATCAAAGTTAAATGAAACATCAACAGGCTTTTTATTTGAAAAGTTTAATAATTTACCATCAAAGGTAAGATTCCATTTCTTTTCAGATTGGACCTTATGAAATGTCAAGTTTTTAGCTGAAAGATTATCATTTTCGTAAATATCATCTTCTTTGAGCCCTATGTAAGAGCCGTCTGGAAGCATAAAGAAACAGAACATATTTTTCAAGGGTTTGTTGGGTTTAAGGCCAATCCTCATAAAAGCACATATGTCATTTATCTTGTCATAGAAACTAAAGTAAAAGCTCTCATTCCATTCAACATGGTCGCCTTTTGTATGAACTATATCGGTATCCATTAAGACTCCTCCACAAGGTAAATAACTCCCTCGTTTCCATCGATCCTTACCTTTTGACCGTTTTTGAATATTTTAGTTGCATTGCTGACTGCTGTGACAGCCGGGATGCCATATTCCCTTGATACAACTGCACCATGGGAAAGTATTCCGCCAGTTTCAGTAATAAGCCCACCTATTTTAGAAAATACTGGGGTCCACCCTGGATCTGTATTGGAAGTAACTAAAATCTCATCATCTTTGACTTTGGGAAGCTCTCTTATGGATTCAACAATTCTGATTATTCCAGATGCTATACCTGGACTAGAAGAAGTTCCTGTCACCTTGACTAGGTTATCCTGCCTTTCAATGCTATCATCGAACTCTACATTGCCCTTCAAGAATTTCGGCGGTAAAATACTCTTGTATTTTTCAAACTCTTCCTTTCTCTTTATTATTGTATCTTTATCTATTATAAGGTCTCCTTTTGAGATATCAAATATCTCCTCCTTAGACAAGAAAAATATATCCATCTGCGAATCAATAAGGCCTCGCTCTAAAAATCTCCTTCCGTATTCCATGAAAAGTCTCCTTTCTCTTGTTAGCTCATGGTCAAGATAGAATCTTTGATTTTCCCTGAATATCAGATATCTCTGGGCATAGTTTAATACTTTGGCAAATACCGGCTTTTTTATAAATCCATTTTTTGTCTTTGAAACTGCATCAATAATCTCTACTTCAGCTTTTTTTCTTTCTTCTCTTTTCCTCTTTTCAACTTCTTCTAAATCTACTTCAGCTGAATCCATAAGACTTTTCAGAACTTCAGTCACAAGTGAGGGGTCATCAACCCACCGTGGGTAATAGATCTCTCTAGTGTGGGAGCGATGGCCGTAGTCATTCATAAACTCGTTGAACTTATATGAAAATTCATTTAATTCTTCATCATTATCAAGCCGATCTAAAAATCCTGAAGAAGGTAATTTATTAAGCAGATCTCTTACTCTTTTATCCTTCTTGGCTTCTTTAGCAAGCTTTGTTATTGCGATATTTGTCACAATAGTTTTGTTGTCAGGAAGCCCTGTGATCAACTTTGAATATAACAATCCTGATTTATCGCCCAACCAATCTGTTAGCCACCTTTTAAGAATCAAATTTGAACCAATGCTGTGAGTCACCATGCCGTATCTTATCAGTCTGTTGTGCTTTAGGAACTTCGCCCTTAGTTTTACAAACTCTTCATGAAGATCATCATCAGTTAAGTTCTGTAAATCTATCTTATCAAACTCTTTTATGTAAGCTAAATAGTCGCTTGCCCATTTGAGATAAGCGCCATCAGTTGTAGATATCTTTCCATCGGGGTCTAAAATTGCAACCCTGATCTCGGCAAGAATTCTCTTGAATAACTTAGCATCTGCATTAGCAATTCTTTCCTGATCATTTTTAGGGAAGTAGTTCAAGAGCTCTTTAGTCCTTCCAATCTTGGGATTATATGTAAAAACGTCCTCAAGCGCTTGTGCATTAAAGTAGACATGGCCTTTATGTAGTCTTAAAAGATCTTTGTCCCTTAGCTCCTTGTAACCCATAATTTTGGCCCCTTCCTTGAATACATAGTTGGATAGATTTTCCCCAAGCAGAGAAAAGAATAGAGGTGAGGTCACATCAGCCCAGTATTCATCAGAATAACCTCTAGTCCAGAGGGTCTGATCCTTTTCAATTGTGGTAATACCTCTTGACTGCAAAATGAATATTTCTTCATCCGATACTGCCCACTCAATATCCTGTGGCGCTTTAAAATAAGATTCTATTTTTTCCCCTAGATTTGAGAGATATATTATCTCTTCGTCTGTGAGTGAAGGAATTAGTTTTTTTGAAGTTTCAATTTCTGAAGATATGCTTCCCTTATCAGAAAAGTATATGCCCTTTGTCTTATTGCTTATCTTTCTTTCAATAATTTCTTTTGATTTTTTTTCTAAAGTGTATCTGTCTGGGCTTACAATACCAGACACTATGGATTCCCCAAGACCCCAGCTTGACTCAATGACTATTTTTTCCTTATCTCCCGTTATCGGGTCTGCTGTGAACATGACGCCCGCAGCATTTGCATTAACCATACTTTGCACAACTACTGCCATGCCGCCTTCAAGGTGATTAATATTAGAGTTCTGCCTGTAATTAATTGCCCTCTCATTCCAGTAGGACGCCCAACAGAGCTTGATATGTTCTATAACATCTTTTGTTTTTATATTTAGAAAAGAGTCTTGTTGGCCTGCAAAAGATGCTTCAGCAAGATCCTCTGCCAGTGCAGATGAGCGTACTGCCCATAATTCAATTTTCTTATTTTTTGAGAGTATTTTTTCTATTTCCTTTATTGTTGATTTGTCAATCTCGCCAGACAAAATAAGCCCTTGAATATTTTTCGAAGAAAAAACTACACTTTTTTTATTATCAAACTTTGTCGCTTTGAGAAGCTCAGATATTTTCTCTTTGAAATTATTATCAACAATAAACTTTTCATACGCCTCGGTAGTAATAACAAATCCATATGGAACTTGAAATCCTTCAGCCTTTAATAAAGATAGATTCAATGCTTTGTTTCCAACTGAATTAAAGTCACCCTTCTTGATATCAGAAAAAGGTAGTACGACATCCGACATAAAATCCCTTCTTTTTTAGTCATTTTGTTGCTATGTATATAAAACTTTGTTCTCCCTAATTTTTTGATATTGGCCTTAAAAAATCTTCAATTATTTCCATTAAAAATAAATAACAGACTTCTTTATCTTGTTCATGCATACCCCAAAAACTACTCTATGCACTGTATGCAGGGGCCATAAAAAGCTCTGTGGTAGGGGGATATGTCCAATACTTGAGAAGAAGAGGATTAGGGAATCGATAGCGCCTTTAATCAATAAGGACATATTTGGGGCATCCCCTTCAGCATTTTTTGTCGGAGACTGGAACTATCCCAAGGTTTTGGTCGGGCCGTTAGTCCCACCAGTGCACGAAGACACTGAAATATTTGACCTACCGGAAGGCTGGCATGGCAAAGCGCTTGATGAAATTATAAAATTTAGATCTCTTCTTGTAAGGTCAAAAGAATTTCTAAAGGTCACCGATGCTAAAAATCCTAAAGGGTATCTAGAAAAAAGTCAGGAAATAGTCATGTCAAGGAAGCCTATTGACGTTGAATTAGTATTAAAAAAGGTACCTCACTTTGCCCTAGAATTTTCCCAGTTTTCTCCCCCCACGGGTCCTTCTGGTTTTGTTGAGAGCTTTAAGATCGCTGAAAATCCAAAGGTTCCAAGGGTAATCGATAAAATTAATTCAGACGATATCAAGGCATCAAAAGGGATATATCTACTTTATGATAAAGATATACCTGTATCACACATTTCAAAACTCCTATCCGCCGGGCTTCTAGGAGAGCAGAAAAACAGAAAACTTGTTCCGACAAGGTGGAGTATCACAGCAACTGATGATTCCCTTTCTAAGTTTCATCTAAAGAAGGTTAAATCCTCTCCAGAAATAAATAAATTTGAAGTTTACTATGATGAAGACGTTGGCAACAGATTTGTTGTTTTTCTATTTCCTTCAATGTGGTGCTATGAATTTCTAGAGTGCTGGCTTCCAGGTTCATTATTTTTAGAGAGTTCGCTTTCGCCAAATGTAATATCTGATCATGAATTATTTGACGGAAGAAAAGAGTATGCATCTCTTACTGCTGGCGCATATTATGCAGCAAGATTCTCTGTGACTGAGCACCTTTTTGAAAAGGGGAGGCAGGCAGGCGCTTTGGTGTTCATGGAGGTACACCCAACGTATCATACTCCAGTTGGTGTGTGGCGTGTCAGAGAGATAACTAGGAACGCTTTACAAAAAAAGCCAGATTCTTTCGACACAGAGGAAGAGGCGCTAAAGAAAGCTTCAGAGATTTTATCCCTTTCTTTTGAGAAATATAGAGAAAAGAGCAAAATCTTAGGATTCAAACACAAACAAAAAACATTATTTGATTGGATTACTCCATGAGAAAGGCTTTTATCCTTTTTTCGCTCTGTTATTCTAGGTGTTTTTATGGATATTAGAGAATTTATCGCTCATGAAAAGGATATTATCAAAATTGATAGGGAGCTAGAAAAATATGAGATGGCAAAGATAGTTCATGAGAATCCAACTAAAATATTGCAATTCAAAGATAGAGGGTATGATGTTTTTTGTAATATCTGGTCTACAAGAGACCGTGTAGCAAAATACCTTAAATTGGACAAATCAAACTTACTTTTTTCATTGAAAGAATCCATGGATAAACCAACACCTTACAAAATAGTCGATAAAGCCACATTTCTCGATAACGAGATTAAGAATTTTGACCTTAGAAAAATTCCAATTCAGTATCATTATCCCCAAGACGGCGGCCCTTATGTGACATCTGGTGTTGTTTTTGTAAAGGATGAAAAGGGCAACAGAAACATGTCTTTTCACAGAATGATGGTTACAGGGAAGGATACATTCACAATAAGAATTGTCCCAAGGCATCTTTTTGCCATGTATAACGAAGCAAAGGCCAAAGGTAAGGATTTAGAAATTGTTATGGTAATAGGATTACCCCCTTATGTGCTATTGCCTGCTGCGATGTCAATATCATATGGTATCAATGAACTTGAAATTGCAAATACCTTGAAGAAGATGGGATTAGGCAGTGAGCTCACTGCTTATAGATTTCCTAACGGGATAGATGTGCCGACATCATCTCAGTTTGTTTTTTGTGGGAAGATAACTTTAGAGGAAGGGGATGAAGGACCATTTGTTGATATAACAGGCACTTATGACTTTGTTAGAAAACAGCCAATTGTTAAGATAGAGAAAGTATACCAAGGAAAAAATGCATTTTTCCACGCGCTTATGCCAGGCGGCTATGAACATTTTCTTTTGATGGGTATGCCCAGGGAACCTATAATCTTTGAGGGCGTATCAAAAGTTGTACCAAAGGTTTATGGTGTCAGATTGACCGAAGGCGGAGACTGCTGGCTTCATGGCGTCGTATCAATCAAAAAGCAGAAAGAAGGCGATGGGAAGAATGCTATAATGGCCGCACTTGCATCTCATCCTTCAATGAAAAGAGTTGTTATAGTTGATGAGGATATTGATATCTATTCTGATACAGATGTTGAATGGGCAATAGCTACAAGATTCCAAGCAGATAAGGATCTATTAGTTGTAAATAACGCCGCAGGATCAAGCCTTGATCCATCTGTTAAAGGGGATGGCACTTCAGCAAAGATGGGAATAGATGCAACAATGCCTCTAAAAAATAATGAAGGATATAAACGAGCAATCAATTTTCTAAAAAAATAAATTTATTCTTTTTCCCTTAAAATTATCCATATTGCAATTAAAATCAAGGCCCCCCCAATTATTGTGCCTTGGGTAACAGTTTCTCTGAGTATAATGTATGCAAGAATACCGGCCAATACACCTTCTGACAATACTATGACAGAAGCTTTAGTTGCTATAATATGTTTTAATGCAATGCTATACAAAAGAAATGCACCTGCAGTGCATAAAAATCCTAATATGAATAACATAGAAAGTGAGAAAGGAGTAAGTACCTCCGAGCCATAGAAAAATGGGGACATAATAATAGTCGCAAAGATGAACATCCAGAGGGTAGTTGTGAGGCCATCGTATTTTTTACCCAATGCCCTTATGCTTATTGTATAAAGCGCCCATCCAAATCCAGAAAATGTTGACATTACGTTTCCATAAAAGTTTGTAGTGGTATTAATAGAAGAAAGGTCATAATAAAATATTATAAATCCACCAGCTATACCGATCAAAACTGCAAGTGCTGTCTTTTTTGAAGCTTTTTCTTTTAGTAATAATGCCGATACGATAAGAACATAGAGGGGCGCCATCTGCTGCAAAAAGACTGTATTTGCGATTGTGGTAGTTTTAAGTCCAATTGTATATGTATAGATCGTGAATGACAGTAGGATTGCAGGAACTAAAAGGTGAGGTATATCCTTTAATTTTATTTTAATCTTTGATGATTTTTTGGTTAGGATGCCATAAGTCAATAAGACAATTGATGCAAAGAGGAATCTATATGCAACTATCATCCCAGAATTCACTTCTGGTATCCACCTAACAGGTATACCTATAAAACTCCATAAAACAACAGCAAGAAATGTATAGGATACACCCAGATAATTATCTTTAGGATCCATTAAATCAAATCTTTTCTTTGCCATTTTTCTTTTTAAGATATACGGTATAACCCAGAAACACTGCTAGAACTACGGACAAATACAATGACCAAGAAGGAATAGATTGTTTAGAAGTATTGCCAAGCCAAGTGAAGAGATTTTTTGCAAATTGCTTGTTATTCAAGTCCCCTATTTTGCCGTTATCAAAGATAAATGAGCTTCCTATGACTGCTACCTTACCATTTCCCTTTTCTGAAATTGCGACTACAATGATATTTTCTCCCCCAAGTGGTTCGCTTCCAAGAGCGAATGTATCATTGTCGCCTCTTGCTATTGCTGTGGCATTACCTTTTAACTCAAGTGAAGCCGGCTTGTATAAGATAATTGATGTTATACCCTCATTTATAGGATGCTCCGCAAGATTGTGGATTATTGGCGTGCAACTGCACCCTTGCCTGTTTGTAGGATCATCTGTTCCGTTTTTCATTAATCTGATCCCAAAAGGTTCAAGCAGCTTATTAACGGATTCTCTTGTCGGTTCAATCATATCCATATCATGAGAACCAAGAACAAGTAGGCTTCCTCCGCTTTCAACGAATTTTGTTAGTGCAGTTATTTCATTTTCTTCCAAAGGATTGTTTGGATTCCACAAAAGAACTATATCTACCCCTCTAAGAACCTCGTCTGTAAAAGGTGCAGTATTAATTTTATTCTTAAATCCTAAGGAGCTAAGTTCTTGAGATAGGGTTCTTCCCGTCCCTTCTGGATCGCCCCACCAGTTGTCTGTATCGTGATATTTATCAATCAATATTGTTTTTTCGGCAGAAACAAAATTTATAGATAGTAATAATAGTACTAATGCAAAAGCACATTTTTTCATAAAAATAAATATAAGATTTGATTTAAAAGCATTTTTAATTATTTTTTTGTTCAGCCTCTAAAAGCCTCCTTTGTGCCATAATACAGTTATCATAGACAACTTCTATCCCGTTATCCTTACAGAATATTATAGCTTCTTCAGATTCAGAGCCAGGTTGCATCCAGACTTTAGTTATCCCAATTTCTTTGCATTCCTTGACTATCTGTTCTGTAATATGCGGGGGAACTACAGTGTCAACAACATCGACTTTGACAGGAATTTCAGAAAGCGAGTGATAACATTTATCGCCCTCTACCGTATCGGCCTTTGGATTTACTGGGATGACTTTGTACCCAGAAGCCCTTAAATCCCTGTAGATTATATTCCCATATTTGTCCCTGTTGTCTGACGCCCCAACAATGGCAATGACATTCTTTTTGTCAAGGAAATGTTTAAATTCCAAATTATCACATCCTCTTGATTACTTTTTCAATCCTATCCATGGCTTCAGAAAGGTCGCTCTGTGGAACATCCGCAAATGAAAATCTCACGTAGCTATTCCAGTCCTTTCCAAAAGATATTCCAGGTACACATAATACCTTTGCCACTTTCAATAAAAACTTAGCAAATCCTAATGAATCCATTCTATAAGACGAAACATCAGAAAATGCGTAGTAAGCACCTTCAGGAAGATTACAAGGAAGCCCAATCTCATTTAGCCTCTTAACAACAAAGTCTCTCCTCTTTCTATATTCTTCAGTCGTGGCCTTTACAAAATTCATTGAAGTTTCGTCATTTACAGCTTTTAACGCTGCGACCTGTATAAAATCAGGAGCACTTACAACTAGACTATTGTGTATCGGTAGAATATTATTGATAATATCTTCTGTGGAATGCATATAGCCTATCCTCCAACCTGTCATTGAATATGCCTTTGAAAATCCTGATAAAGTGATTATATTTTCCTTTCCGTACTTTGCAATGCTTTCATGCTTCTTTTCAAAAACGATGTAGTCATATATCTCATCCGATATTACAAGAAAATCCTGATTTACGGCCATATTTTGGAGTCTCTTTAGCTGTCTTCCATCATAGATTTTACCTGTCGGATTGTTTGGTACATTAATCAACAAAGCTTTTGTTTTATCATCGATAGAATCTTCTATCGCTTCCATGTCGAGTGAGAAATCACCTTTTTTACAAGGAACTTCTACAACATCTGCCCCTACAAACTCTGCCATTATCCTAAAAAAAGGATGTGAAGGAGTTGGAATGATAACTTTGTCCCCTCTTTCTGCATAGCTTAGAAGCGATATAGATATGCCCTCACTTACTCCCACTGTCACAAGCATCTCTTCAGGTGTGGCATCGATTTTGTTATACTCTCTCATCTTGTTTGCTAAAGCCACCCTTAACTCTTCAATTCCACGTGAAAGAGTGTATTTTGTGTGGCCCTCATCAAGCGCCTTCTTTGCGGCATTTATAACAGGCAAAGGTGTCTTAAAGACCGGTTTTCCCTGACCCATATTTATGAGGCCTTCTACTTTTTTAGCAAGTTCATTCATTTCTTCAATACCTGATAATTTTATCTTTGAAACACCAGAAGCAACTTTTACCATACATGTTAATTAGTAAAAATTATATTTAATAATTTCGGTATAACCTTAAAAACAAATTGCATCTAGTTTTAATCATGATAGCAAGTATAATAGGTGCTACAGGATATACCGGTGGGGAATTGTTGAGGCTTCTTTTAAATCATAATAAAGTCGAAATAGGGGCCCTGACGTCGGAAAGCTATGCAGGGAAAAAAGTTTCTGATGTCCATCCAAATCTCACTGGATTAGTTGAACAGAGCTTTGTTAGCCTAGAAATGAACAATATAATAGATGAATCTGATATTATTTTTGCAGCTTTGCCACATGGGGCATCAAACGAGATTATCTCAAAAATCTATTCAATTAATGAGAATGTTAATCTGATAGATCTAAGCGGTGATTTTAGATTTGATGATCTAGCCGTCTATGAAGAGTGGTACAAAATAAAACACACAGATCCAGAGCTCAATAAAAAGGCTGTTTTTGGTTTACCTGAGTTGTATAAAGAGAAAATAAAAAAGGCCAAACTTATTGCAAACCCAGGGTGTTACCCAACGAGTGCAATCCTTGGCTCAGCACCTCTTTTGAAAAATAAACTTGTAAAGACTGATGTAATTGTTGACTCAAAATCAGGAGTCTCAGGCGCCGGGAAAAAATTGACTGCCAACACACATTTTCCTGATGCAAATGAAAATTTTTCAGCATATGGCATTGCTGCTCACAGGCACTCCCCTGAAATTCAACAGGAAATGGAAAAACTTTTCACAAATAAGGTTAATCTATCTTTTACACCACATCTTGTCCCGATTAATAGAGGCATACTCACAACAATATACATGACTTTCAATAATTTTATGGAAACAAAGGATGTCATTAATCTTTACCGTGAATTCTATAAAGACTGTCCATTTGTCAGAGTCTTGGACGAAGGAAAGTTTCCTCAGACTAAAGCAGTTTCTGGTTCCAATTACTGCGACGTAGGAATAAAATCGGATAAGAGGACAGGCAGGGTAATAGCGGTCTCTGCAATCGATAATCTTGTCAAGGGAGCATCGGGGCAGGCTGTACAGAATATGAATCTTATGATGGGGTTCGACGAAAAAGAAGGGCTCAAGGTAGTTCCACTATACCCATGAGGTGTTCAAAATGTTTGATGAGCTTTACAATAATTTGGATGAGATAAAAGAATTGAAGGATAAGTTAGTTGTCATAAAATATGGCGGCCATGCAATGAAGGACGAAGAACTAAAAATGGCCTTTGCCAAAGACATATCTTTGATTAAGTCACTTGGAGCATCACCAGTTATAGTTCATGGTGGAGGCCCTGAAATAACCTTAATGCTTGATAAGCTTGGCATAAAATCTGAATTTTACAAGGGGCTTAGGATAACTGAAAAAGATGCAATGAAAGTTGTAGAAATGGTTCTTCACGGTGCAGTAAACAGAGAACTTGTTACTCTAATAAACAACGAAGGCGAATATGCAGTTGGGATTTCAGGAAGGGATGGCAGCATAGTCAATGCAACTAAAAAATCTGTTGATGGAGTGGATCTAGGATTTGTCGGTGAAGTAAACTGCGTTAATACCTGGCTTTTGTGGACCTTAATCGATGAAGGTTACATACCCGTTGTTTCTCCAATAGGAGAGGGTGAAAACGGAGCATATAATGTGAACGCCGATGAATTTGCATACTCAATTGCAGCAGCAATGGGAGCTGAAAAGCTATTGTTGATCACAGATGTGGATGGAATATACCTTGATCCAAATGATCCTTCTACAAGGATTCCTCTTTTAACTGAATCAGATGCAAACTCCATGATTGAAAAAGGAAAGATATCAGGGGGAATGATTCCTAAAGTTCTCTCATCTATTTCGGCATTAAAAGAAGGGGTGGGAGAAGTCCACGTAATAAATGGAAAGTCAAAACATGTAATCCTTCAAGCATTAATTGACGCTGAAAGCTGCGGAACAAGAATCGTTCTATAATTTGTCTTCGAGAATAACAGATTCTATTACTAAGATTCCATTTAGATTTTCTACTATTTTACTTGATTTTTCTATTATTAATTTCTTTTTGAATATAGGTGAATCTGTGACAAAAGTTTCATATTCTCCGCCTTCTCCAGCAATATGCACTCCATATTTTTTGTTCAAGAGTTTTAATTTTTCCAGAACCTCTTCATCAATTATTCTTCCAAGAAAAGATTCATCAAGGCCAAGTGCTGAAACTGAAACGATAACAGCCTTAAAGCCATTATTGATTAATGTTTCCATATATTTGTTAGTATCTGTCTTCCATAGAGGGGCATAGTGAAATATCCCATAATAGTCAGCAATCTTTTGAATCCTTTCCCTCTGGTAGTTTGACTCAATAGCACCTGTTATTATCCCGTCGATTTCTTTATTTTTAACAAATTCGCCAATAATATGGTGCAATTCTTCAACTTCCTTTTCTTTTTCACCTTTGACATTTTTTTGTATCAAAGGAATTCCCATAGCTTTTGCCTGAAATGATGTCAAAGAAATATTGGGGACGTGAAACATGTATGAATCATCTCTTTCTGACTCCAAGGAGAGAAGACAAACAACTTCGTGGCCTTCTCTCATTGCAAGATATGTGGCAAAAAGAGAGTCCTTTCCACCAGAAAATAGGGATAACATTCTCATAAGTCAAATAAGCTCAAAAAATTTAAATACTTTCTGCCGAATTAAGATTTATGAAAAAGATTTTAGGGCTCTCCATATTTGTAATTATGCTTCTTTCGATATTTTCCCCTCTAGTTTTTGCCGATAATGAGGATATTTTATTTTATGGGCAAAGTCTTGGAAAAATTGAAGATTCAATTAAGATTAATTATAACATTACTAAATCCCAAATGATCCCCCAAAGTATTTCTCAGTATAAACTCATTACAATAATAACTCCAGACAAAGGGATATCTTCTGAAGAGATTCCAAGACTTCTTGATTTTGTTAACTCAGGCGGCACTCTATTGATAATTGCAGAAGATTTTACAGAGGCAAGTTCAATAACACAGATTAATCGTCTTCTTTCTTCTTTGAATATAGAGGTCAATGTCGATAGGGTATATGATGATACAAACTTTGCAAGTTACAATACCAATGTTTTGGTACAAGGAGATGATAATTATCTTCCGTCAAAAGGTGTTTCCAAAATTATTTTTGTTAGTGGCTCAAGTCTTAAAGGAGAATTTGACGGCGAACTAAAAAGCAATATTACTTCTTATTCTAAAAACTATGATGAATTTCAAACTTATGGGAAGGGTCAAAGGCCACCCATTTCTGGATTTATAAAATATGGGAAAGGAATGGTAATAATAGTTGGAGACAAATCCCTATTTGAAGATACATATGTAGTTCAGGAAGACAATGCTCTTTTTGTCATGAATCTATTTGACTTTGCAATTGGAGACGCCAATGCAATAGATCAGAGGATTCAATACAAAAAAAATTATGATCAAGAAACAAATTCGTTTTTGTCATATTTTGACTCTATGAAAAAGAACGGTTTTTCTGAGATTAAACCCACTGAAACAAATAGAATTACTTCCTTAATTCAGCAAGCGCAAGGTTACTACTCATTCGGGCTTTATAGAGAGGCATATACTACAATATCCCAGGCAATAACTCTTCTCGAATCTCAAATGGATTTTATTGATGCTGAATTCAATGAAAAGATTCAGAAAGCAAAGAATTTAGAAAGCGAGGCAAGAAGTAAGGGAATTGCAGTTGCCGACGAGGCGCTATTTAATGAAGGTGTTTATTACTTAACCCAGGCTGAAAAAGAAATCAACCTTACTAAGAGAATTGAGCTTATTGATAAGTCTATTGAAGTACTTGAGAAGTTTGGCCAGGGAGATATGCAAAGGACAAAAATAGAAATTGATACAGCCGATAGTAAATTAAAGAAAGCGAAAGAGACATTATTCTATGAAAATGATGTTCAAAAAGCCGATGAACTATTAACTGAAGCAAAAAGACTTTTCAACAGAGGAAACTATTCTGATGCATTTTCAATGGCAACAGAATCACAGAAATATTCTGAAAGAGCTATAGAAAAATACAATATATTTAAAATCATACTTGGTCTTGGACTTCTATTAGGGGCATTGCTGCTAATGATTATAACAAAGAGGATTTTATCATGGAAAGCAGAAAAGAAAGATTAACTTCCTTTTACAAAAATGAAGTATTCGCAACAATCAAAGAAAATAAAAATCTAATGTTAATATCGCTAGGATTATTTCTACTGGGATCTATCTCAGGATTCTATATATTTAAAGTATTATTGAACAACAACCCGGAGATAATTGATTCCTTCCTAAAGGAATTCCAGGACATGTTTGGGCCCTTAAAGGAAATGACTTCACTCGAATTATTCTTTACAATATTCTTTATTAACACAAGAACATCATTTTTGATAATGATACTTGGAGTTTTTGTCGGATTCTTTCCTTTCATGTCACTCTGGGGGAACGGAACCATAGTAGGGCTGCTTTATGGGAAATTTATCGCTGAAGGAGGAAATTCTTTAGTTTTCTTAATGGGCATACTACCGCACGGCATAATTGAAATTCCCGCTATCATTATAGCAGCATCCCAAGGATTTAGACTCGGAAAAGAAATTATTTTTCCGCCTCCGGGTAAATCTAGATCAGAGTCTCTAAGAGTTAATATCAAGAAAGGATTAAAATTATTTGCAATAATAATTCCACTATTACTAATTGCTGCATTAATTGAGGTATACCTCTCTGCTTACCTCTTTAAAGCAAATCTATGAAAAATATCAATTTCCCCACTATGGATAATCTTGTTGATATTTATTCAGAAAGATAGATGGAAATTCTTTTAAAGGACTTAATTGAATTATTTCTATGGACGACAGAGAAGACTATGAACAAGATGAAGAATACCAGAGTGCAGGAGCTGAAAAACCTTTTGACATTGTTCACAACAATATCGGTGAAATAGTCAGTCTAGTTCTGAAAGACGGCAGAAAAATAGACGGAACATTAGCAGGGTATGACTTAGAACTCAATCTAGTTATGGAAAATGTCAAGATCCTCCGCGGAGAAAATGTTAAAGAAATGGGTTTAATAATAGTCAGGAGGAACAATATTCTTGCAATTGGAGATCATATTTTAACTTGATTATATATTTTCTTTTAGAAATATCCCCTTGTAAACTGATTCATCTGTCAATGTTCGCATAAACACTAGTTGTAGAACCCTCGCATCCTTGAAAATCTTTATACCCTTCACATTATCTACTGAAAGTAAGGACTCACTCCTTCCACTGTAACCCCTATCCCAAACAGCTGTTCCAACGTTTGCACCGCATCTCAGTAGAGTTGAGCGAGGTCTTCCCAAAGCAACTATATTTGGCGGGATATTTACAATTTCATTGTAAATGATCTTGTAAGCGCCTTTTTCAAGAAAAACAAATTCTTCAACAAAATCTATCTTTTTCGTTTCAGAAAGCTTTCTTTTTTCGTTACTGAAATCTACAGCACCTCCAGATACAATACTGTGTACCTCTCTAACTGTCATATCAAATCCATTTGGAGTAATCTGGGTATCCAGATCTATATAATTCTGTACTAGATTATTCTTTGATATAAGTTCTCTAATTTCATTTCCTGTAAGAACGCAACTTTCCATAAATATCTTTAATTGAAAACCTTTTATGTATTTTGGATTAATACTTGATGTGGAAGATAAAAAAATAAGAACACTTAGAGAACAGCTAAAGAATAAGGTATCTGATGGAGATATCAGAAAAATAATGAAGAGTTACGAGCAAATTGGGGACATTATAATACTTACAATCCCTAAAGAGTATCAAGAACTAAAGGATTTTATCGGAAAGAGTTTTTATGATAGCTTTGGATGTCAGGCTGTTTTAGAAAAGGGTTCTGTTTCAGGAGAGTTTAGAGTTCCTTATTACAAAAAGATTATTGGGGGAGGATTTGTCACAATCCACAAAGAAAATGGGATACTCTACAAAATTGATCTGTCCAAAGTGATGTTTTCTTCCGGCAACATAGCTGAGAGGATAAGGATGGGCCAAATTTCTTTGCCTGATGAAATTATAATTGATATGTTTTCCGGCATTGGGTATTTTACATTACCGTTATCAAAATATGGAAAATCTAAGGTATGGGCTTTAGAGAAAAATCCCGATAGCTATAATCTTCTCTTAGAAAATATTTACCTTAACAAAGTAGTTGATAGGGTCACACCCATAAATACCGACTGCCTTGATTTTAATCCAAACTTCAAAGCAGACAGGATAATTATGGGATACTTCTCAGACGATGAAAAGTTTTTATTAAAAGCATTGGATATGATAAAAGACGGTGGAACAATCCACTACCATAATACTATGCCTGAAAAATCTGAGCCCACTTTCAAGAAAAATCTTGAAATAATTTTGTCTAATAAAGGAAGAACTTTAGAGCCGCTTTATTACAGGAAAATTAAAAAATATTCACCTGGCGTATGGCACGTTGTTTTTGATTTTAAAATCCATTAATACATTTTTCTACGCTTGAGATCGTCAAATGCTCCAGAATAGGTCTGCCTTTCCTGTGTAACTCTGGCCTTTTTTATCATCTCAAGGATTATGGTCTTCTGTTTTTTTATTTTTCTCTCCCGATTATCCAAAAATAATACGAATAATCCAAGGGTAAAAAGAGTCGCAATAACTGCTGATAATACTAAAAGCATTGTTGGATTATCGATTAAACTGAAATATATGGAAAAATAACCACCTAGAACAAGTCCTAGGCCCATTATCGATAAACCAATCAGTCTTTTTATCATTAGATATCTCCGATTATTTTTATCTCTTCGCTTCAGTTTTTATAATTTATGGTAAAAATAGCCTTATTCCTTTAAAATAAAAATTATTATTAATCAACTCTTTATCTTTCCGATAACTATTTTAAAGACAAAATATTTACTAAAATTGTGTGTAAGCATACAGAGTACGAAGTCCTTAAAAAAAGAGGAAGACAAGAGTTGAGAAAGTGCAATCTTTGTGGCGAAGTATTCCAGACTGTTATGGACAAAGAAATCTTAATTAAAGTTCCCGCTGTAGTTTCCTATTTTGAGCAATCCAAAAAAATATTAATCGATGTTGCTGAAAATAAACTATTTGAAGTTGGAGAATTGATAGAAGTCAACGGGAAAAAATACTACGTCAACCATATAGACGCCAAAAGAAAAGCAGATTCTGCGTTAGCTAAAGATATCAACACACTATATCTCATACCAGAGGATATACCTGTTGTGCTTAAAATTACTTTAAGAATTCAATATGGCCACCTTTCACTTAGGGCTTTTGCAGATAAAGATGAAGTATTTTCTAAAGGGGACAATATTACAATTGATGAACAGGATATGATTATAGATAAAATATTGGCGACGCATGGATTTGAACCGTCTGCATCAGCATCCGAGATAAGAAGATTATACTGCTCGCAATCCTCTAAAAGTGGAAGGAGTCTTGATGTCGATAAGTGATGAGTCAAGGAATAAACTGGTTTCTTATCTTGAAAAAATTAGATATATTAAATCTGATTCTGTTAAAAATGCATTTTTAAAAGTCGATAGAAGTAATTTTGTTCCTGAAAATCTAAAAGACGAAGCATACAAGGACGCCCCTCTCCCAATTGGCTGGGGGCAGACTATTTCTGCACCTTCAATGATAGCATTGATGCTTGAAGTATCCGATCTTAAAAATGGGATAAAAACTTTGGAGATAGGGGCTGGCTCAGGGTATAACGCTGCTTTAATTGCCGAGATATGTGGCGAAGAGAACGTTGTCACAATAGAAAGAATTCCAGAAGTTTATCAATTTGGCATGGAGAATCTAAAAAGAGCGGGATACAATGTCAAGATAGTTCTTGGGGACGGTACAAAAGGTTTTCAAGAAGACGCACCATACGATAGGATAATTGCTACTGCAGCAGCACCTGAAATTCCAAAAAGCTGGAAGGACCAACTAAAAGAGGGGGGTATGATAATAGCACCCGTTGGTAAAGAGAGATACTACCAAGAGCTTTTAGTATTAAAAAAGAATAGAGACGGCACATTTGGTACTAATAAATACGGTGGGTGTATATTCGTGCCTCTAGTTGGAGAGAACGGGTGGAAGGAACAATGAGATTCACTGAATATGGTACTATTAAAAAAAAATCAGTCAATAGATTTGCTTTAATCTATCCTGACGTATATCGTGCCGGAAACTCAAACCTTGGGCTTCATTATGTTTATAACATTGTTAATGAGAAGGATGGATTTTCAATAGAAAGATTTTTCTCTGACTTTGAAAGATCTATTGAAACTCAAGACATGCTAAAGAATTTCAAAGCTTTATTGTTTTCACTAAATTATGAATATGGAGTAATTAATCTCCTTAAAATTTTAAAAAAGAACAATATTCCTTTATTGAGAGAAAATAGAAAAGAGCACCTAGTCATCACAGGTGGCCCTCTCAATGTGAACCCTTTTGTATTGAAGGATGTTTTTGACATTGCATTTATTGGTGATGCAGAAAAATCACTCTTTGAATTTCTAGATATTTATTCAGGGTTGGACGATCCTAAAAAACAAATAGATGAGTTTGGTAAGATTGAAGGGCTCTATATACCTGAGATTCATAAGGAAAATAAGATTAAAAGAAGGATAGAAAAGCTGGAATATCATCCACTTTACGAACCTATCCAATGGGGAGATTTTGAAGAATCGTTTAATAAAACATTTCTTTTAGAGGTATCTAGGGGATGCAGAAGCAGATGCTCATTCTGCCTTACTGGCAACGCTCTCGGGCCTTATCGAGAGAGAAGCGAAGAAAAGCTAATTGAAATAGTGAAAGAGGGGCAAAAGAGAACTAAGTTTGAAAAGGTTGCATTGATAGGATCAGATATGCCTTCCTCTCTTGATGAAATTATCAAAAGTATAAGTAGACTTGGATTTCAAGTTTCTCTACCTTCATTAAAGCTTAGGGACATAAATGAGAGCACAATCCCACTATTGGGCCAAGATACTATAACTTTAGCACCTGAATCTTCTGAATCAATCAGATTTCAAATAGGAAAATGTTACAAGGATGAAGAGTTCTTTGATAAAATCAATCTAATAAAAAAATACTCTAAATCTGTAAAACTATACTTTATCTTTGGGCTCCCGGGGGAAGAACAAAAAGATCTGGATGAAATAATAAATTTCATAAAACAATCAAGAAAGATAATAAGAACAAAATCATCGTTTAATCCTTTTGTTCCAAAGCCCCATACTCCTTTTGAAGACCATATATTCGATTTTTCAGAATTAAAGGAAAAGATGAAATACATCACTACAAATATAAAAGATGTTAGAATTGAAGATCTGAAGGGTGCATTTATCCAATATGTTATATCTCTTGGGGGGTGTGATATCGGCAAGTTTATCATTGATGGAGTGGAGAATGGTACAAACCTATCCTATTCTTCCTTCAACAAAGCAATTGAGAAAGGAGAGATAATTATTCCGTCAGTAGACAAGGAGTGGAAGAGAATTGAAGTATCAGTTTGATTTAGGGCCTCTTTTTAAGAGATTAAAAGAATTGGATGTAAAAAGAGTCGGGCTGGTATTGCCTGAAGGATTAAAAGTTTATGCAGATTATATCTCTAGTGAACTTAAAAAACAAGGATATGATGTAATCGTTTCGGGGAATTTTAATTATGGCGCTTGTGATGTGCCTGATCTTGACTTTGATGAGGTATGTGACTGTTTAATTAATTTCGGGCATGCGCCTCTACCAGTTGAAAGCAATATACCCATGTTATTTGTAGAAGTTGACTTTGTTTTTCCATATATGGGACTCTTAGAAAATAATATCGATTTACTTAAAAAAGAAGGAAAAAGGGCGGGGCTTGTATCAACTGTAAACTATGTGAAGGAACTTCCTAAAGTAAAACAATATCTAGAAAGTGAAGGATTTGAAGTATTCATTGGAAAAGGAGATAAGCGAGTTGCATATACAGGACAGGTTTTGGGGTGTGACTTTTCATCTGCTTCTGCCATTTCAGATAAAGTTGACTTTTTTATATTCGTAGGTGAGGGGAGATTTCACCCATTAGGCGTTGCAATATCTTCTGAGAAAAAAGTATTTGCTTTTGATAGCGATGGAATTTATTCTTTAGATGAATACAGAGATAAGATCCTAAAAGAAAGATTTGGTTCAATCTTTAGGGCCAAGGATTCAAAGAAATTTGGACTGATAGTTTCAGCGAAAAAGGGTCAAAAGAGAATTGCACTAGCAAAAATACTAAAAAGAAAGATAGAAGATTCTGGATTGATTGCAGATATTATTTTGATGGATGAAGTTACTCCTGATAAACTCTATGGATTTGATTACGATAGCTTTGTTGTTTGTGCATGCCCAAGGATAGGAATTGATGATGCAAAGAGATACAAAAAGCCTCTATTGACTCCAAAAGAGCTTGAGATAGTTCTTGATGGGAAAGAAGAGTATGTTATGGATGAAATCGACCAAGAAGATTTTTGAAAATATTGACGATAGTTTAATTCGGCAATAAGGGAAATATTTAAATATTGAATAATTATTTTATAAGTAAAGGTGTACCTATGAATAAGAGATATATTTCTTTAATTATTGTGTTATTATTAGCTATTGGCACGTTGCCAACTCTTTTTGGGCAAACTCATTTTGAGAATCCAGAAATTACTATTCAATCAGATGGATGCTATCAATTAAGACTACTACAATCTGACAGTGCAATTCTTCAACCTGGGGGCGCCCCTAAAATATATTATCCTCCAATAGGTTCAAACGACTGTTGGTATAAATTAGTGATTGAAGGAAAAACAGAATGTCAGAATTGCTACCCTAATTGGGAAATAGGTATCGGATTTAAAAATTTACCTGAGAACTTTGATTTAGACTTAGATGAAAATGATGAATATGTAATGGAATTTTCAGGACCAGAATTTTGTGGATCAGTTACTGAAGATCTAAAATTCCCAGGAGTTTTATTGAGTTATGTTAGTTATGTTAGAGTTGAAAATAAAACTACTGAGGGCACTGTTTGTCCAATTCAATTTTCTTGGAAACTTTATTCAGAGTGTCCATGTAAGAGTACTGTTGCACTCTACCCAAAAGTTGATATTGAGCAGTTCTCTGTTACAGGCGGCGCAACAATAATAAGAGACGGAAAAATTCTCACAAACTTCAATGTAATTCCTGGAGTTCAACAGACCTTCATCCAAGTGGAAAACAGAGGATTCTTCACACAGAACGATGTCAAGGTAAAAGTCATGGGATTGCCACAAGGGGTGTCTGTATCAATATCACCTGATACTCAGAAGATCAAGGCCCACAATCTAGGTACCTATCAAGCAACTTTCACAGTTGGACCCGATGTTCCATCAGGCACATACAAAGTTGCAATGGTCGCCTACTCTGAAAACGGTGTATTTGACACAATCCAGATTGATCTTATAGTTCCTTAAATTATTTATTTTTTTTAAATTCTTATTTTTGATATCAGAAACACTTATAAAGGGATTTTAGCCCCTTAGGTACAAGAGCATTACTAATTTTGAGAGGGCACTTGCTCAATTTTGAACATTTCGCTTTTTCTAGGGCAATGCTGAATTTATAAGAGGTAAATAAATGAATTTTGAAAACTTAGGCTTAAGTAATCAGCTACTCATAGCCATAAAAAAATTAGGATTTAACACTCCTACAGAGATACAGAAAATGTCTATACCGGATATAATGGCTGGGAAAGACATAATTGGAGAATCATCAACAGGCTCAGGTAAAACACTGGCCTTTGGATGCGGTATAGTTGAGCAGGTAAATCCAAAAGAAGGGTTACAGGCGTTAGTCCTTACCCCAACTAGAGAACTTGCAGAACAGGTAAAGGATTCCTTGAAGGAAATTTCAAGTCAGAAAAATTTGAGGATTATTTCAGTTTACGGAGGAGTTCCAATTAATCAACAGATTAGGGATATCCCAAAAGCTGAGGTAGTGGTAGCTACTCCAGGCAGATTAATGGACCACCTCCAAAGAGGAACAATAAATATTTCTAAAATCAACATCCTTGTTTTGGACGAAGCAGACAGGATGCTTGACATGGGATTTTTAGATGATGTTGAGAGAATTATATCGGAATGTCCAACAGACAGGCAAACTTTATTTTTCTCTGCAACTATTTCAAGAGATATCAAAAGATTGGCCAATAAGTACATGATTAAACCAACTAGCGTAACTGCAGAAAAAATGGTAGACCCAGAAAAACTTAAACAGGTCTATTACGACATACCAAGAAACATGAAATTGTCACTTCTTGTACACCTATTAGAAACTGAAAATTCAGAGCTTGCAATGATCTTCTGTAACACCAGAAACACTACAGATTATGTTGTAAAAAATCTAAGGGCAAATAACATAAAGGCTATCGCAATCCACGGTGGATTGACGCAAAACAAGCGTACAAAAAGCATCAAACAATTCAACGACTCTAAAGCAGGTGTATTAGTATGTACAGATGTTGCTGCAAGAGGTCTTGACATCAACAACGTCTCCCACATCTATAACTATGACATATCAAATGATTCCAACGACTATGTCCACAGAATCGGAAGGACTGCAAGGGCTGGAGAATCCGGAAAGGTAATCAATCTATTGACAGACAGGGATTATGCAAATTTTACAAAAATACTTGACACCTACCCATCATTTACAATTGAAAGTGTAGAAAGACCATACTTAAAGAAAATCATGGCCATTACAGTAGACAATGAAAGATATTCTCAAGAGCCAAGAAGACATTCCCAGGGCAATAGAAGACAATCAAATAGAAGGAATAACTCAAGGAGTTATCACAAGGGAAACTAATAAATTAATTTTTTCTTTTATTCTTTTTAAATCGTTAAGTTAATTAATATAGAAGTTTTAGTCTTATTCATGAAAGGAGTAAAAAAACACTTCGAAGATGAAGCTTCTGAATTTGATAATATTATTCTAAAATTAGTTCCGCATTATACCCAAATGATTGATGCACTAGTTTCAGCTATCCCGTTTAAGAATTCCGATTCAATCAATACAATCGATTTGGGGTGTGGAACTGGATACGTTTCAATGAACATAAAAGAGAGATTTCCCAATTCCAATCTCACCTGCCTTGACTTTGCTGAGAACATGATAGCCAAGGCCAAAATCAGAATGCAACAATACAACAATGTCAACTTTTATCTAAAGGACATAACAAAATTTGATTTTGATAAAAAGTATAATGCTATTGTATCCTCACTTGCGCTTCATCACTTAGAAACAAAAAAAGATAAAATAAAATTCTATAAGAAAATATTTGAAGCCCTTGAGCCCAAAGGGGTATTTTATAATGCAGATATTATTCTGGGTTCAAATGAGGCTCTTCAGGAGTTATATATCTCTAAATGGAAAGAGTTCATGGCCAAAAGTATCCCAGGGGATGAAATAGAGAATACTTGGATGACAAAACATCACGAAGAAGACTGGCCTGAAATACTTTTAGATCAGATGTCGTGGCTAGAGAATATTGGATTTAGAGAGATCGATATTGTATGGAAGTATTATAATTTCGCAGTGTATGGTGGGACTAAACCTAAATAAAAAGATTTCTAGGCATTGAAATAAGAAGCCCTTCCACATCCTTCTTAAAAATAATTTCTCCATTTTTGTTGAAAATCAGTTTTATCCTGTGGAATGGAATAGTAGTAGTTTCAAAATGTATCCCACTACTATCAAAATTTGAGATATCGCTGCATCTAATATATCTTAATGTTGGCCTTCTCTCTATCCAGTGGAGATACCCCACTCCATAATCGCTAGGATCTTCTCCTCCGTAGAATATTTTTGATAATATATTCCTTGATTGATTCATATAATTAATGTGTTTTTATAATATTAAAATTTAATTGGAAATGGCAATAATTGCAAATACTCAAACACAAAAATAAAGTATTTGAAGACTGAGAATTATAAGAGTTCTTAGAGTGCTGATGGTATCCGTAGTTTTAGGCAGAGGAACAAAAGAATTCAAGAAATTCTATCTACTTTAGAGTGATCCTTATTTTCTTCTGCGGGCTTATCTTTTCTATATTTGAAAAGGGCAAGTCATTATTTGATGGGATATGGTGGGCCATTGAAACTGTTTCAACAGTTGGCTATTGGGATATAGCACCCCTTACAACAGGTGGCCGGGCAATCGGTATTATATTGATATTTTTGGGGATAGGTTTCATGTCTATGCTCACAGTAGCCATATCCGCATACTTTGTTGAAAAGGATGCGAATCAGGATACAAAAAAATATTAGAAAAATTGAATCAATGAGCAAAGAGTTAGAGGAATTAAAAAAGAATAAGTAAAGTGGACTGGGTGGGATTTGAACCCACGGCCTCTCCCATGCCAAGGGAGTGCGCTTCCACTGCGCTACCAGCCCTAAAGTTAATCATTATATTTTAATTTATAAAATTAATGGAGTATAATTACTAAAAATAATATTAGTATTAGTTCTTGTTAAGCTCTCGCCCCATCTTTATGAGCTTCAATACCTTGTAAACATTTTCTTCAGAAGGAGAAACGATGAAGTCATCAGAGGCGACAACACGATCAAGATCCAAAATTTCTATTGCCTTTCTTATTTCGGCAGCAGTTGGGGATTCATCGTTAGAAACTTTTGACCAGTAGCTTTCAAGGTCAAAAATATTAAGAATCTTTGCTTCAAGGTCTTTGTACCTTATCTCTAACTCTGAAATCCTATCCTCCTTTGATTTTAGTTCCTTCTTTATTTCAGAGCTTTCAAGTTCTATTTCATTCTTTTCAACATTCAGCCTATCGATATCCTCTTCAAGCTTGTTTATGAGTTCTTTCTCATTTTCGATGCCATTTAAGGTCTGCTCAAAATTTTTTGTCTTCTTTTTTAAATCATCATTTTCAATTTTCAATGAAAAAATATCCTTCTCAAGAGAGCGCACTGATTTTTCCTTTTCCAGCAGTGTATCAATAGATTTAAGCGATTTTAAGCCAATTCTGACAAGGCTGTTTTTAATTTCCTTTGATACTAAAAAAAGATCGGCGTGTTCGAGGTCACGTCCTTTTGGGAACTTCACTCTTTCAATTATAATTTCTTTCTCTTTAAGTTCTTCAAAAAGTCTATCGGCGAGTTCCCTACCTGATCTATCTGCATCCGTTGCAATTAAAACAATATCTGCACCAACAATTGACCTTTTAGCAATATCAATGTTGGTTGTAGGAATTATAGAAGAAATTGTAACTCCAAATTCAGAACCTAAGGCTAAATCTTGTATAGCCTTTGACAAGGTTTCAACATCAGAAACTCCTTCGACTATAATTCTTGTGTCAATCATTTCCTTTTACACCAATTGTAGCTTCTCATCTTTGCAGATTTACCAAAGCCACATGATGCACAGATACCATGAGAAGCATGATACGAATGATTTCCACACCTTCTGCATCTTACATGTGTTTTATTGTTCCTCTTACCGTAGGAAGGTGTTCCTTTACTCATATTAATCCTCCAAACTTGGTGAAATCAAAACAACGTTGTCTCCCCTTACAACTACATGTCCTAGCTTTCTTACCGATTCTCCGTTCTGAAGCTCTTCGGCAGCCTCCATTACAAGATTCATATGAATGTCATAACCTTTAAGAGTTCCTCTGAACTCTCTACCGCCTTTAAGCTCTACTAGGACGTTGGAATCCAAAGCTCTGTGTATGATGTCGAGTGGTCTTTGAGCCAATATATCACCTATTATGGAATCAGAATAAAATAGTATTTAAAGTTAACGGCGAAATATCTCCAAATTAACATCCCTATAAACTTAAATACATAATAAAGGCATATAATACTTATATGAAGAAAAAACCCGTCCATGACCTAAAAAAAGGAGAAATAAAAGACGTTTTAAACTCTATTCGAAATCTTTTTGGGGAAACTATTTTGCAGAGCATCGATAGTAAGTCTTCTTTTAAGATATCAAATCTAGACGAAAACATCGATATAATTTATGTAAATGATGCCCCCTCTTTCCTGAAATTGAAGGATAATTTCATACCCTCTCTGAAACTCCTAGTTTCTCTGAAAAAAGAAGAGATACCAAGAAAAATAGTAATAGATATGGGGGCTGTCCCATTCATCTCAAAAGGTGCTGATGTCATGAGGCCAGGGATTAAAGAAGTAGGAGGCCATATCGAGAAAGACGGACCTGTGATAATCATAGATGAAAAGCATGGAAAGCCGATTGCCGTTGGCATTGCAATGTATTCTTCTGAAGAGATATCTTCAATGAAAGAAGGAAAAGTAATCAAAACTCTTCACTACATCGGGGATAAAATATGGCAGGGGCTTTGATCACTTTACAGTCACAGACTTCGCAAGATTTCTTGGTTTATCGATCGGAAGACCTTTTTTCCTTGCAATGTAGTATGTGAGCAGCTGGCCTATCACAACAGATAAAATGGCAAACTTGCCGTCATTTATGGTGATATTCATCTTAAAGTCTGAGTCCATCATGTTGGCAATTGTTATTACCCTTGCCCCTCGCGCCTCAACTTCCTTGGCGTTTGAGTACATATCAAAATCTTTACCCGGAATCAATGCTATAACTGGGGTACCTGGTTCTATCAGAGCAATGGTGCCGTGCTTTAGTTCTCCCCCCATCATACCTTCAGCATGTATGTAGGATATCTCCTTTAGCTTCAACGCCATTTCTCTTGAAGGTGGGTAGGAGAGGCCTCTTCCGATTATGTAAATGTCTTTTTTCTCATAAAGTTCATCGGCCATGCGCTTAATACTTTCTTCGTTTTCCTTTATTACATAGTCAATTTTTCCAGGTATTGTTTTCATGTTAACAGAAAATCCTAATAGAGATGATAGATATAAGAGCGCAATAACCTGATTTGTAAATGTCTTTGTAGCGGCCACGCATATCTCTGGCCCAGCATGTATTTCAAGAGAGGTATCAGACATTCTCTGTAGAGTTGAGTGTGGAACATTTACAAGGGATACTATTTTAGCCCCTCTTTCTCTTGCCCACTTTGTTGCTGCCACAACATCCATAGTTTCGCCACTTTGGGATATCGCTATAAAGAGGGTATCTTTGTCCACAAGCATAAAATTTTGGAACTCACTTGCAATTAACGTGTGAGCATTTATTCCGGCTCTGTTAAGGAAGTATATGCCCAAAAGGGAAGCGTAATAAGAGCTTCCAGCAGCTGTAAAAACTACTCTTTTTGAGTTTTTGACAAGATTGGCTATCTTAGTGATCTTGTCATGTTGCTCGCCGTCAAGAGAGCTGATAAGTCTTTGAGATGATATTGGCTGTTCATGGATTTCCTTTATCATGTAATGTGGGTAGCTTTGAACAGACTCCTCTTGGGATATTGCCCAGGTGAACTCGTAAATCCCTTTTTTGATTTCTTTACCATCGCTATCATAAAAAGTGTATTTATTTGGATCAATTACGGCAAATTCCTTATCCTCAAAAAATATTGCCTTGTTTGTGGTATCAGAGAATGCATATATATCAGATGCTAGATAAAATTTGTCTTTAGCAAGACCTAAAACAAGTGGTGAATCCTTCTTTATAGCATAAATCCTGTTTTTATCTTTTTCAATGACGAGTATGGCATATGTGCCTTCAATTCTTTTAATGAAACTCTTTATCGCTTCAATCATATCCTTTGATTTTAGCTCTTCTTCCAGGAAATGTGAAATAATTTCAGAATCAGTCTCTGTGATAAAGACATGACCTTTTGCAATTAGCTCCTTCTGTAGTTCTTGATAATTCTCAATAATACCATTATGAACGGTAAATATATTTTTTTTGCAGTCCCAGTGTGGGTGAGAATTAATTTTTGTAACTCCACCATGTGTCGCCCATCGTGTGTGGGAGATTGCGCATGACGTGTTTGAATCCTTGATAGTTTCCAAGAATTGTGATATCTCGCCTATATCCTTTTCTACATTGCCTTGGACATCGGCGTATCCCACTGAGTCATAACCCCTATACTCAAGTCTCTTTAAAGACTTCAAGAGGTCATTTTTTATCGATATTTCGCCATCGGTAATAATTCCAACGATTCCGCACATGAAACCACACTAATCATGCCTTTACTATCTATTTTAAAGTTTCGGGTGAAACACTTATTTCTTGATAATAACATACATGAATAATCCCGAATAATCCAAAAATGAAGCTTAAATAGGCTTCTTTCAATTTCTACCGTTATCCTATGCCATAAAACCTTTTAAATATACATATACCATTATTTTCAATGAATGAGCATCTAAAATTAATGATTGACGATAAAACATTCAATGAAAAGATAGAAGAGGTAAAGGAGACCCATATCTCTTATATCTTTCTTACTAAAAACTTTGCATATAAGATAAAAAAAGATGCAATGTTTTCATTTCTTGATTATTCAACTCTAGAGAAGAGAGAGTTCTACTGCAAAGAGGAGTTTAGAATAAACAAGCTATTATGTCCTGATATGTACCTTGAGGTTTCGCCAATGATAAAAGAGGGCAACGGCCTGATACTTTCAGACACTGGATTGCCTCTTGATTATACTATAGTAATGAAAAGGATACCTGAAAAATACATAATGAGGACTCTAATCGAAAAAAACAAGATTAAGAAAGAGATCCTTGAAGAAATAGCGTTGAAGATACTCTTATTCCATAAAATGGCTAGAGTCGATTATAATGGAAAATATGGCTCCTTGGCGAATGTTAAAAAAAATGTCATGGATAATTTTAAGGATCTCGAATGTTTCATCGGTGACCTTTTTTCAAGTAACGAATTCAATGCCCTTATTGGGAAAAATCTTGAGTTCATAAACAAAAACAGTGCTCTTTTTGAAAAAAGAGTCAAGAAGGGGAGGGTTCTAGAAACACATGGTGACCTTCATTCTGGAAACATATTTGTGACACCGAAGGACACCTATATTTTTGATGCCATAGAATTTAACCCAGCGATTAATACAACTGATGTAGCCGCAGAAATAGCTTTCTTGTGTATGGATCTAGAGTTTCTTGGAAGGGATGATCTTTCAAAAATCTTTTCAGATAAATACATCTTAGAAAGTAATGATAAGGAAATCCAAAAGCTCCTTTCATTTTACAAAGGGTATAGGGCTTGTGTCAGGGCAAAGATAAACGGTTATCAAGCATCTCTAGATAGTACTGCCAAAGAACTTACAAAAAAATACTTTTATTTGGCCTTAAAATATGCGGAGGAGTTGTAATGGAGATAAATGAGATTGCTGCAAAGATCACTTCAAACCTTAACAAACAGGAAATGCTAGATTTTTTATTTAGCCTTATTGAAACTGAAACAGTTAATCCTCCCGGGGATGAATATCTTTTACATGATATAATCATGAAATCTATGAAAGAGATAGGTGCTGAAGTTCAGATTATTTCAAAGGACGAAAAAAGGCCAAATTACATTGGGAGAATAGGGAGTGGAGAGCCATCTGTTGCAATAATCTCCCACATGGACGTTGTGCCACCAGGAGAGGGATGGACGCATCACCCATTTCAGCCATATGAAAATGAAGGAAAGATTTACGGCAGGGGGGCTCTTGATAACAAAGGATGCCTCGCAGCATCGTGGGCTGGGATAAAAGCATTGCTCAAAAGTGGATTAAAGTTCAAAGGAACGATTTATTTCTGTGCAGTTTCTGATGAAGAGATGGGATCCGATTATGGAGTTGAATATATTGTAGAGAAGGGGTTTAAGCCTGACTATGCAATTGTTCCTGATAGCGGTTCAATAGACAAAGCAATTATTGGAGAAAAAGGTGCAGCGTGGTTTGACCTTGAAAGTTTTGGGAAGCAATCCCATGGTTCAACACCAGAATTAGGAATAAATGCCATAATCAAAGTATCCAAATTAATCTCTAACTTTGAAAAATTTGTTTTCAATCTTAAATACGACCCTAGGTTCACCCCACCAACAATTAACGTGGGTATGATATCTGGAGGAAATGCACCGAATATAGTGGCTTCAAGATGCAAAGTTACACTTGATATAAGATACCCCGTCGGAATAACTGAGGGCATGATACTAAAAAGAATGTCTGACGAAATAGATGTTTTAAAAAAGGAAGATAAAGAGGTAGACATACGATTAGGTGAAGTTACAACAAGGCACTACCCTCACATAATAGAAAATAATAGCAAATTAATAGATGCTTTTAAGAACACTGCAAAGGAGATTGGCATGCCAATGGAATTTGAAACATCTGCCGGTATAACAGTTGCAAAGATACTGAACTTAAACGGAATACCTGCAATTGCCCATTCACCTGATTCTGATAAAACTTGGCATATATCAGATGAATATGTAAAAATAGAAAATTTAGAAAAGTGCGCAGTTTTATGGGCATCAGTTATCTATGACTTGGTGAGATAACTATCTGCTGGCGTAATATTTATCTAGATAGAATCCATAATTCTGCTCAATTTCTTTTTGAACTTCGTTTTTAAATTCTTCAGCTTTTAATATCCCCTTTTCTTCAAGCTTTTTTAAAAGGAGATCCAAAAAGACTTCTTGGTAAGATATCTCAAAAATCATCCTGCCCATTATCTCATCAGGGTGGGCAGTTTCAATAGAATAATCATCATTAATTTCATCCATAAAATCACCAATTGAACCTATCAATAAACTTTTAAAAGGTTTCTTATATCTTATACTATAATATACATGTTTTTCTGGATGTGAAGCAGTGGATTACAAGAAAGAAGGCAAGGAGATACTAGAAGGTATAGTTATTGCTGTTGTGCTTTACCTAGTCATTAGCTTGACATTATCCTACGCTTTAAAAGTTGAAAATCCCGTGGCCGTTGTAATTTCTGGAAGTATGGAGCCCGTCTATTACAGAGGAGACATTATTGTGATAAAAGGAACTGAACCAAGCAATCTACAGGTCGGCGACATTGTTGTATATAAGAGACCGTACCAGGATATTCCTATTGTGCACAGAGCGATAAACATAATAGAGGAGGATGGGATTCTGTATTTTGTAACTAAGGGTGACAACAATCCTTTTGAGGACTCTTACTTTGAAAATGGTAAAAAACTTCCAGGTGTACCAGATTATGCTATTCTGGGAAAAAGTGTCATGAAGATACCAAAACTTGGTTATGTGACAATTTTCTTTAAGCGCCTTATTGGAGTTAGGATATGAGAAGGTCCCCTTCACTGGCAGTCGACACAATAATTCTTTTAGATAATAAATTAGCCTTGATAAAAAGAGGGAGAGAACCTTTCAAAGACTGTTTTGCACTCCCTGGGGGTTTTGTTGAATATGGGGAGACTGTTGAAAATGCCGCAATAAGGGAAGCAAAAGAAGAGACAGGCCTTGACATCACAAATTTATCTCTTTTAGGAATTTATTCAAAGCCTGATAGAGACCCACGCGGGCATACGGTAAGTATCGTTTTCCTTGGCAAAGGAAACGGAACGCCAAAAGCCGGCGATGACGCCAAGGAGATATTCTTATTTGATATAGATCAAATACCAACTGATCTAGCCTTTGATCACAATAAAATAATTCAGGATTTCCTAAAAGATTCAAGGGGGAGTAAGTATTATCGATAATAACAACATCTCAGATATTTTAGTGGCCTTAAGAGAGGAGATTAAGAAGTTCAATGTACCGATTGTTTCTGAAGTTGCAGCCGACAGGGATCCTTACAAGGTGCTAATCTCATGCGTATTGAGTCTTAGAACTAAGGATGAAGTGACAAAAAAGGCTTCAATTAAACTCTTCAAGCATGCCGATACCCCTAAAAAAATGATTAATTTGGACGAAGCGGAGATCCAGAAGATAATATATCCAGTTGGATTCTATAAGACCAAGGCAAAAAGGATTATCGAGATGTCACAAAAGATATTGGATGAATATGGTGGGAAAGTTCCAGATACAATTGATGAACTTTTGAAACTTAAAGGCGTAGGCAGAAAAACTGCAAACATTGTCGTTACTCTTGGATATGCAAAACTTGGAGTTTGTGTCGATACCCATGTCCACAGGATATCAAACAGGTGGGGGTACGTCAAGACAAAAAATCCAATCCAAACTGAGTTTGCTTTGAGAGAAAAGCTTCCACAAGAGCACTGGATTGAGTATAATGATATCCTTGTAACATACGGCCAAAATGTCTGCGCGCCTATCAGCCCAAAGTGCAGTATCTGTCCAATAGAAGAATACTGCCCAAAAATAGGGGTAGGAAAACACAGATAAAGAATAAATAAGGTGGGCCCGCTGAGATTTGAACTCAGGACCTCCCGGTTATCAGCCGGACGCTATAACCAATCTAAGCCACGGGCCCATGTATATCACGCAAATATTAACAACGTATTTAAGATTTTCGTTCATATTTATAATTATGAAGCTTTTAATCACCGGAGTACCGGGTACCGGCAAGACTCTAATATCAAAAAAGCTCGCCGAAATGCTAAATTTAAATTATATTAATGTCGGCGAGTTTGCAAAAGATAACTTTGACTTCCCAATTGAAGATGATGAAATAGTAATCGATGAAAAAGAAGTAGAAAAAAAACTAAAGGAATTGGAAAATATAGTTATTGATTCCCACATACCTTTCAAAGCTGACAAAGCGTTAATTTTAAGGTGCAATCCGCCTATACTTCTGGAAAGACTCCGGCAGAGGAGATACTCTGAAGAGAAAATAAAAGACAATCTGCTTTCAGAGATTCTTGATTATGAAATTTATGCTGTAAAGGAGCTCTTTAGCGATGAAGATATCTATGAAGTGTTGAATGAAACTATTGATGAAACTATGAAAGAGATATTGGAAATAATCAAAGGAAAAGGAAATTCGCTCAAAAATGGAAATCATTTTAATTTTCTTACTGAAGAAAATATTATTTTGATAAATAAATAGGATATTTTTATTATATATTTGAAATCATAAGTTTTATAAGTTATAAAGGCGTAGAAGTATAGGGGGGGTATAGTTATGGACCTCGTTATTAAGAATGGAACGATAGTTACTGCAACAGATATGTATGAAGCAGATATAGGCATTGAAGGCGAAAAGATTGTCGCCATTGGCAAGGGGCTTTCAGGCTCCAAGGAAATTGATGCAAACGGGATGATGATATTTCCAGGGTTTATAGATGTGCATACACATATTGAAATGCCATTTATGGGCACATATTCTTCTGACACATGGGAAACAGGAACAAGGGCAGCGGCCTTTGGTGGAACAACCTGTGTTGTTGACTTTATTATCCAATCAAAAGGGGGAACCCTAAAAGCAGCTCTAGACGAATGGAATAAAAGAGCAACAGGCAACGCTTACATCGATTATGGATTTCATATGGCCATGACCGATATAAATGACGACACGCTGAAAGAAATGGAAACAATGATATTAGAAGAGGGCATACCAAGTTTCAAACTATTCTTTGCTTACAAAGGGGCGCTCATGGTAGATGATGATGGATTCTACAAGGCTCTTGAAAAAGCAGGCGAGTTTGGTGGACTTGTAATGCTTCACGCCGAAAATGGCCATATAATTGACCTCTATACAAAGAGATTATTGGCTGAAAAAAAGACAGAGCCAATGTATCATGCAGTCTCAAGACCATCTATTCTTGAAGGCGAAGCTTGCCAGAGAGCAATTGCACTTGCCGATTTGGCAGAGGCGCCTCTTTACATAGTACACAACTCATGTCTAGAAGCAGTAGAAGCAATTCATGAAGGGAGGGAAAGAGGACTTCCAATTTATGGAGAGACATGCCCACAGTACCTAACTCTTGATGAAGAAAGATATACTGAACCTGACTTTAACGGCGCGAAGTATGTAATGTCGCCACCTTTGAGATCAGAGTTTGACCAGGACGCACTGTGGTTTGCAATTGAGAGGGGGGACCTTCAAGTGATATCAACAGACCACTGCCCGTTCTTCTTCAAAGGCCAGAAGGAGGCAGGAAAGGATAACTTTGCAAAGATACCAAACGGTGCGCCAGGAGTTGAAACAAGAATGGCAGTAATGTACACTGCCGGAGTTCTTGAAGACTGGATTACACTAAATAAATTTGTCGAGCTCAACTCAACAAATCCTGCAAAAATGTTTGGATTATTCCCTCAAAAGGGAACAATAGCAGTCGGTTCAGATGCAGATATAGTTGTCTTTGACCCGGAAAAAGAAGTCACACTCTCTGTGAAGAATCTCCACCAGAATACAGACTACACTCCTTGGGAGGGTATGGTGGTAAAGGGCTACCCTGTGACCGTACTCTCAAGAGGAAAACTGGTCGTAGAAGATGGAAAACTTGCAGGCGAAAAAGGATGGGGCAAATTCATAAAGAGGGACAGATTCTATCCCTTATAAAATAATTAATTTTTATTTTATTTTTAAAATACCGATTTTTCATTGGATATTAGACTAAATAATTAAATGTTATTAAACTATTCTCTGCATATTCCAAGTTATAATCGAAAGTTATATAAATCTCTAAACAAATAAAGTAACTGTACCTATTAAAAAATAGGAGGCCTTTTATGGAAGATTTAGCGCAGATGGAAAAAGAATATGTCATGAGATCTTGGTCATGCCAAGCTGATGTCAAAGTTAACATGATAGAGAAGGCTGATGGAATCTACTTCTGGGATAAATCAGGCAAGAAATATTCAGACTTCTCTTCCCAGCTTTTGAGCACAAGCTGCGGTCACAATGTGAAAGAAATAAATGATGGGATTATAGAGCAGCTTAACAAGTATGCTTATATCGGTCCTGGACTTGGGAGTGATGCAAGAGCAAAACTTGGAAAGATGGTAGCTGACATAGCAGGTTCAAACTTTAAGAAAACATTCTTTTCTTCAAGTGGTACCGAAGCAAATGAAGCTGCAGTCAAAGCTGCAAAATGGTCCACTGGGAAATATAAGGTAATATCACGTTACCAGTCCTACCATGGGGCAACAGGCATAGCCATGATGCTTACAGGAGACCCAAGGAGATATCCAAACGAGCCAGGTTACCCAGGTGTATTGCACGGGCCTGACTGCTACTGTTACAGATGCCCATTCAAGATGGAATACCCAAGTTGCGATATAATGTGTGCCAGATATATTGGCGATATGATAAGATATGAGGCAAAGGAAACAGTTGCCGCTATAATAGCAGAGCCTATTGTAGGTTCAAACGGTATTATCCCACCTGTTAAAGAGTACTTCCCCATGCTGAGGGAGATTTGTGATGAATACAATGTCGTATTGATTGCTGATGAAGTCATGACCGGATTTGGTAGGACAGGAAAATGGTTTGCAGTAGAGCACTACAAGTTCCAGCCCGATATAATCACATCCGCCAAGAACTTATCTGCAACTTACGTTCCACTAGGGGGTACAACATACTCAAAGAAGATTTCTGATTACTTTGAAGACCACTGGTTTGTCGAGGGCCACACATATGCAGGCCACCCACTCGCATGCGCCGCCGGAGTTGCAACAATAAACTACATGAAGAAAAACAAGTTAGTTGAAAATGCCGCAAAGATGGAAAAAGTAATGGAAAAGAGATTGAACGAGATAAAAGCAGACCACAAGTCAGTAGGTGACATCAGAGGTAAGGGACTATTCTGGGGAATTGAATTAATCAAAAACACAAAGACAAAGGAGCAGGCAGGAACAAGGGAAGAAAAGTTCATGAGAGGTCATGCTTCAATACCTGCCAAAGTTGCCGGGGAGTGCATGAAGAACGGGGTATTCTTCTTACAGATGGTTTCAACACTACTATTTGCACCTCCACTTTCAATCAATGAGAAGCAGATAAACGAAGCGCTTGATGTGGTTGACAAAGCCCTTGAGGTCTCTGACAAGGAAGTAGTCAAATAAAATAATTTTATTTTTTATCTTATTTTTTTATAAAGCCAAATTTTATATAGGCCCTTTATAGAGTAACTAACATGGAAAAATATGCCCTTCTCATCATTAATATGATTAATGAGTTCGTCTATGGGAATAAAAAAAAATGTGAAAATCCCACAGAGATAATAGGGCCAATTAGGGAGGTCTCCTCTCTTTTTAGAGAAAATGGATTCCCCGTGATCTACATATGCGACATTGAAACTAAAAATGATCGCGGAGAGAGAATCATAGAGGATCTTATCCCAAAAGAAGGGGATTTTATCATAAAGAAAAGGAAGTATAGTGGTTTTTTCAGAACAGAGCTTGATGAGATCTTAGAGAAGAAAGGCATAAAGAATTTAGTGTTCTCGGGTCTTCAAACATCACTTTCTGTAAGGCATACAGTAGCAGACGCTTATTATAGAGATTACAAGTGCATCATGCTGACAAACGCATGTTGCGATGTTAAAAAGGATCTGCACTTAAAGTCTATTTTGTATATAAGGGATTTCTACGGCGCAAACGCCGTATCCACTATGAATTTTCCACGTCTTTATTTGTCGGAGGAGGGAATTTAATGGATGTAGGAGTTATTGGAAAACCAAATGTAGGAAAATCAACTTTTTTTAATGCAGTCACACTCGGGGGGGCAGAAATTGCAAATTATCCTTTCACAACAATTGACTCAAACATAGGGGCGACTTATGTTACCTATAAATGCCCATGTAAGGAGCTTGATATTAAGTGCTCACCTCAAAATTCAAAGTGTATTGATGGAACAAGGCTTGTGCCCTTAAAAATAATTGATGTTGCAGGTCTTGTAAAAGGTGCGCACACTGGAAGGGGGCTTGGGAACAAATTCTTAAATGATCTTTCAAGGGCTGAAACCTTGATTCATATAGTTGATGCTTCGGGCTCAACAGACATCGAAGGAAATCCAGTCCCTATAGGGACACACAATCCAATAGAAGATATAGAATTCTTGGAAGAAGAGATAAACTTATGGTTTTTTGGGATTCTAAATGAAAACTGGTTTAGATTTGCAAGAAAGGTATGCTCGGGGCATCATGATTTCTGTAAGATAGTGGCTGAGCAGTTTACCGGGATAGGTATAACTGAGGGCAATGTTATTATGTCAATGAGAGAAACAGGCCTTGATCCAGAAAAATGCATACACTGGAAGGATGAAGAGCTATTGATCTTTGCAAAATCTCTAAGAAAGATATCAAAGCCAATTACGATAGTTTTAAACAAGACAGATATAGCGCCACCTGAGAACATCAAAGCCTTGAAGGAAAAGTTTGGGGAGGTCTTTACAATAAGTGCCGAGGCGGAGCTTGTCTTAAGAAAAGCATCGAGTGCTGGATTAGTCAAATATGTGCCTTCTGAGTCTTCTTTTGAAATAACTGGGAATCTAAATGACAAGCAGATAACTGCCCTAAACAGAATCAAAAGCTTCATGGAAAAAAATGATGGTACAGGCGTCCAGAAGACCATAAATCAGGTGGTCTTCAACATATTGGATAAAATAGTGGTCTATCCCGTGGAAGATGAGACCCATATGAAGGATGGGAAAGGCAATGTTTTGCCAGACGCTTTCCTTATGGACAAGGGCTCAACGCCAAGAGACCTCGCCTTTAGGGTTCATACAGACATAGGGAAGAACTTCCTTTATGCTGTAAATGCAAGAACAAAAAGAAGGATAAAAGACGACTACGAGCTTCAAAACGGAGACATAATAAAGATAGTTTCAGCGGCAAGATAATCATACAAGTTCATCTAGAGGCACATCGATAAACTTGTTTAATTTTGGGAGCATATGCCTTGTAGTCTTGGGAGGGAAAAGATCTCCTCTCCTTGCAGTCTTCACAACTTCATCCTTAGTTACCCTTTTTGGAACAAGAATTGCGCCAGCTTTTTCAGAGTAGAGTAGCCAGTAAGCCTTCTTTAGAGTTTTTTCATATCTAACGGCCATACCGTTTTTCTCTAAAATCTCTACTATCTTCCCGACATCTCCGTATATTACAGGAAACCACTGGCCTAGCTTAATCTCCGGGTCGTTATAGTCCACAAGGAGGCACGGTACTTTTTTACACCCAAGTCTTTTTGCGGCTTCGAATCTGTGGTGGCCATCGAGGATTGTCATCGTATTTGCATCTACAATGATGGCGACAGAGAACTTTTTTTCTCTCTCCATCTTAATCAGTAATCTGTTTAGAACGCTAGGAACTATACGCTCATGCGTATTAAGTTTTTCAATCTCGATGAACTCTATCTCCATAAAAAGATAATAGGATTAAAATCTTATATGTTTTTGTATGCGAAAAGAGACTGTCCGAAGGAAACGCCGCCATCACCACACGGGATGAGTTTATGTTCTACATACTTTAGGCCGCTTGATTCAACCCTCTTTTTTATCGCATCTGAGAATATCTTGTTATAGGCGACTCCTCCAGAAAATGCCACGGGAAGGTGGTCCTTTTTGGCCTCTTCAATTGCGATATCAGAAAAGGCATTGGCAAGAGAGACATGGACTGTCTTTGCAAGATCTTCCCTTCTTTCTCTGTTCCTTAAATCAAATATTTTTTTTGCAAACTCTTCTACCTGTATTATGTTCCCTTCAATTTCAATTGGTATGTTGAGGTCCTTTCGCTTCCATGCGAGAGACTCTAACTTCATTGCAGGCTCACCTTCGTATGTCCTCTCGTTACATGAAAAAAGCATAACTGAAAACATGTCAAGTAGCCTACCACAAGAAGTTGAAAAAATCTTTTCATCTTTTGTGAGTTTTTTCAATGCGTCGATACCCTGTAATCCATATTTATAGGAGGCTGCATACTCGGAAAGGTCTTCGTCTTTTAGAAGTGATACAAGCACCCTCACTGGTTCTTTTGCAGCCCTGTCTCCGCCTAAAAGCTGGTATTCCTTCAAATGGCCGATCCTTTCCTCTTCATTTTCTCTAACATAGAATAGTTCCCCGCCCCATGATTTTCCATCAAGGCCGTAGCCTGTTCCGTCACACACTATTGCAACACCTTCTTCCAATTTATTCTCAGTAAAAACTGCCCTTGCGTGCGAGATGTGGTGCTGTATCTTTATGAGCGGTATCCCAGTTTCCTTAGAGTATCTTTCGGCGAGTTTGGTCGTCTCGTACTGCGGGTGAAGATCACATACCAAAAGTTCAACTTCTTCCATCTTCATGTTAAGAAGCGTCATGAGTTTATCTATCGCATCCTCAAAAAACAGGAGTGTATCGTAATGTGTGGTATTTCCTATGTGTTGCGAGATAAATGCCTTCTTTTCCTTTGTAAGCGTAAAGGCATTGTTCAGTTCTGCACCGAAGGCCAATATCTTTTCGCTGTGAGGTATTTGAATCCCCTGTGGCACAAATCCTCTCGATCTCCTAATAAACTTACCATCACGAATAACAGAGTCATCGCATCTGTTATATATCTTTAAGTTATGGCAAAGAAAGTAATCAACATCAAGCGAGCCAAAAGCAGAGCTGTTCTCAGTTATCATGGGGTCTCCAGGCATATTGGCAGAGGTCATGACAAAAAAATCAAGTGAGGTGTAATTAAACAGTAAAAAGTGAAGGGGCGAGTAAGGGAGCATTATGCCAACGTTATGCAAACCCGGTGCAGCTTTTTCAAATGGCTCTAGACTCTTTTTTTCTAGCACCACTATGGGCCGCTCATGTGACGATATGATTTTCTTCTCCGCATCGCTCATAAAGCAGACTTTTTCTATAGCCTCTACG